>CAIVEH010000055.1 GCA_903904855.1 uncultured Bacteroidota bacterium
CAATAATTTCCTGTCGGCTCTTTCAAGTCTTTCTTTTTCAGCTGATTATAAGCCCAATCTTAATTGGTCGGAAAAATTGCGAAACTTGGGAATTAGTGGGGAAGAATTTAAGCCTCATGTGAGTAAGAGTGCTAATTCATATGTAAAAGAAGTAATGCCTGACCAATATGATAGTTTCGGAACGTTATTAAGTTCAAGTCAAGAAGACAATCTGATTATATTCAATAAGGAGTATTCAAAGCGTCAGTTTTTAAATCAAGGTAAATCGGATAATCGTGATGTTTCGTTATTGAGAGGGTACGAGCAAAATCATCACATCCTATTACGAACAATTATCTCCCTGATTAATGAGGGCAAGCTACATAGAGATGAAAAAGTTTTAATCATTGGGCCCCGCCATATTGATGAAATCGATTTTTTTAGGACAGTGCTAGGCATGAAAAACGCTATTGGCCTAGACCTATTTGATGTGGAAGGGTATATCGTATCAGGTGACATGCATGACATGGCATTTAATTCAGGTACATTTAAACTGATATACAGCGCGGGTACAATTGCCTACTCATATGATGTGAGAAAAGTATTTAAAGAAATGACACGTGTCTTGCAGCCGCATGGATATATTATGGTTACAGATGCAATGGATAGAAAAAATGGGGTTGACCCGCTAGGTCGCTCAGATGTGGTGGATTGCGATGTTGCAATTGGCATGTTTCATGAGTATGACTTCCGCGTTTTGGCAAAAGACGAGGGTATTCCATTGAATCTAAACACACACCTTTCTCAGCCATCGTTTTGCATTGAAATATCTCGGTAAGCATAGTACTTTATGAGGATAATAAAAAAATATATTCGTGGAATAGCGTTCCCTATTTTAAATTTTGTTAACTACATCAAACGTAGATATCAAACCCTTGCTATGAGATTTTTGTATAGCAAAGGCAGGGAAATTGGTGAACACAGCGAAAGTACTTTGTTTTGGGTTCCGGGTGGCATGCCTGGTATGTTGCAATTGGAAACGGCAATTGCAGGGGCGTTAAAACTTAGAGGCAACAAAGTGCATGCGGTAATATGCGACGGTGTATTTAGTGCCTGTGTACGGCGCGAAATTACTGATCAGGTAGCTATTCACGATTGGAAAAAATCATGTAACGCCTGTAAAAAAGAGTGTGCAATAGTCCTTGATACTATGGGGATTCCTTTTTCTTATATTGGAGATCATGTATCTCAGGATATTTTGAGTGAGTTAAAGAAAGCATCTCGAAAAGTAACATGGGAAAGTTTGAATGACCTCAGTTTTCAGGGATTAAATATTGGCAATAATGTTCGATCTGCTGTTTTACGTTTTTTAAAAGGCTATGAAATGCCGAATGACGAATCGCTCGTACAAGAATATGCCTTTAGCGGCCTTGTTTGTGCAGCAGCTTCGAAGCGAATAATTGAGGAAACACAGCCTTCTAGAATTTTTATGTCTCATGGGGTGTACGTGGATTGGGGGCCGGCATTACATACCGCTCTAGCAAAAAAAGTCCCAGTAACTGCTTGGATGGCATCCTACCTCCCAGCATGTTTTTATTTTCGTCATGTTGAAGATGGAGTGCATATTGATTTTCACAATATGAGTACTAAAGCTTGGGATGAGGTTAAGGATAGCCAATTTACTAACGAGCAAAGTGAACGCTTAGGCCAATTTTTAGAGGGGCGCTATAAGCGGGATGCCAGTTTTGATATGAAGCGCTTTAAGCCCTTTACGGGTGGTGGTAGTGAACTAAGACATAAGTATCAGTTTGATTCAACAAAGCCGCTTTGGGGAGTAATGGCGCACATAAACTGGGATACAGTCAGTGATTATTCGCCAATGGTTTATGAATCGTTTGATCAGTGGATGAAAGACACAATACATGTGATAAAGGATATGTGTGATGTTCAATGGGTTATTAAAGTTCATCCGGCTGAGTCCTGGGATAATCCGGAAAGCGGAGTGGAATTTCTAATTAAGAAATATTTTCCGGATCTTCCAGAGCATGTTCGTGTTTTGCCGGCAGAAGAAAATATCAGCCCCCTAGATTTTTTTAATATGGTTGATGGGGGAGTGACGGTCTATGGTACAAGTGGTCTTGAGTTGGCTTTACATGGTAAACCGGTCATTCTCGCCGGCGATGCGCACTACGGTAGAAAAGGATTTACATATGATGCGAATTCTAAAGAGCATTACCGAGAGTTGCTGAGTCAGGTAACACATATCCCTTCACTTAGTGAAGATCAAATTGCGTTAGCAAAAAAATATGCATATTGTTATTTTATGCAAAGACAAATTCCCATTGCGGTTGTAAAAGACCCTAAGTCGAAGTGGTGGAACTTTCAGTTTGATAAAAAAGAATTATTGCTTGAAGG
>CAIVEH010000056.1 GCA_903904855.1 uncultured Bacteroidota bacterium
AACAAGTAAGATGGTGTACTTTATTTAATCAACATCACCTAGCTTGTCCTTGAATGGAAATAGGTAAAATTGCCTTATGTAGCCTCAAATACTTTACAAAAAACAAAAATTACGGCAGTGCCTTTATTGCTTCTATAAGTTTGTGTTCTTCTTCAGTATGGTTCACATCGTGTTTTACGAAGGTTTTACCGGTTACAACCTCGTATAGTTCAATATACCTTTCAGATATCTGCCCTACCACTTCTTCTGTCATTTCCGGTACATTCTGGCCTTCTTTTCCCTGGAAACCATTATCCATAAGCCATTCGCGCACAAATTCTTTAGATAACTGGCGTTGTTGTTCTCCTTTCTTCTGGCGTTCTTCATATCCTTCCAGGTAAAAATACCTCGAAGAATCAGGTGTATGTATTTCATCTATGAGGTAGATCTGGTTGCCTATTCTGCCAAACTCATACTTTGTATCTACCAGAATAAGACCCCGTTCTTTAGCCATTTCCCTGCCCCGCTCAAACAATGCGAGGGTATATTTTTCCAATTGCTCATATTCTTCTTTCGAAACCAGTCCGCTGCTGATAATTTCTTCACGCGATATATCTTCATCGTGGCCTTCGTGCGCCTTGGTAGTAGGCGTAAGAATTGGCTTTGCAAAAAAATCATTTTCCTTCATGCCGTCTGGCATTGCTACTCCGCAGATCGTGCGCTTGCCGCTTTTGTATGTGCGCCATGCATGACCAGTGAGGTTGCCACGCACCACCATTTCCACAGGGTATGTTTCGCATTTATAACCTATAGTAGCATTTGGCAGCGGGGTAGAGATCATCCAGTTAGGCACTATATCCCTTGTAGCAGCAAGAAACTGGGCTGCAATCTGGTTAAGCACCTGGCCTTTATAAGGTATTGGTTTAGGCAGCACAACATCAAATGCCGATATCCGGTCGCTCACCATCATAACCATATATTTGTCGGCAATGGTATAAACATCACGTACTTTTCCTTTGTAAAAGTTAGTTTGTCCTGGTAAGTTCATAATAGCAATTCTGTTTAGGATTAAAAATTTTGGAGTGCAAAGGTAAGAGAATAGGATAATAAGTGCGTGCGTGATTAATTACATCATACATGAACCCTATTCAGCCATTGGGAGATAAGATATACTAAAATAAGATATGCCACACCTTAAGGGCGTGGCATACATATAAATTTTATATTTTTCAGAAATTAAAACTCAGCATTCTTAGGCGTTCTCGGGAATGGTATTACGTCGCGAATATTGGTCATACCGGTAATGAACTGCACCATCCGCTCAAAGCCCAGCCCGAAACCTGCATGTGGCACTGTGCCGAATCGGCGGGTATCCAGATACCAGTACATTTCATCGGTAGGTATGTGCATCTCATTCATGCGCTGCATCAGCTTGTCCAGGCGTTCTTCCCTCTGCGATCCGCCTACTATTTCGCCAATGCCCGGCGCCAGTATATCCATAGCGGCTACTGTTTTGCCATCATCGTTCTGGCGCATATAGAAGGCCTTGATATCTTTCGGATAGCCGGTTACAATCACCGGTTTCTTAAAATGCTTTTCTACAAGATAACGTTCGTGCTCGCTCTGCAGGTCTATGCCCCAGCTTACATCATACTGGAATTTCTTCTTCTTGTATGCAGGTGAATCAAGCAGTATTTTAATCGCTTCGGTATAAGTAATACGTTCAAACTGATTGTTGAGTACAAACTGCAGTTTTTCAATCAGGCCCAGTTCGCTGCGCTCATTCAGTGGTTTTTGTTTTTCCTCATCGGCAAGGCGGGTAGCCAGAAAATCAAGGTCTTCGCGGTTGTGCTCCAGGCTGTAGTCGATCACATATTTCAGCAGGCCTTCAGCAAGGTCCATATTATCGTAAATGTCATTAAAGGCAACCTCTGGCTCTATCATCCAGAACTCGGCCAGGTGGCGGGGGGTATTGGAGTTTTCGGCACGGAACGTAGGGCCGAAGGTATATACCTCGCTGAATGCCATGGCTCCCAGTTCGGCTTCCAGCTGGCCGCTTACAGTAAGGTTGGTAGCACGTCCGAAGAAGTCTTCTTTGAAATTAATGGTGCCATCCTCATTATGCGGCGCATTATCGAATGGCAGGGTTGTAACCTTAAACATCTCACCTGCGCCCTCGGCATCCGATGCGGTAACTATAGGCGTGTGCAGGTATACAAAACCCTTGTCGTTGAAAAATTTGTGAATGGCATAGGCCACAGCATGGCGTACCCGGAAAACAGCTCCGAAGGTATTTGTGCGGAAACGCAGATGGGCTATCTCCCGCAGGTATTCCAGGCTGGGACGGTTCTTGAGTTGCAATGGAAATTGTTCCGGATCGCACTCACCAAGCACAGTAATATTATGTGCCTTGATTTCCATTTTCTGGCCCTGGCCCAGCGATGCTACAACGGAGCCATCTACACTGATGGAAGCTCCTGTGGTTATTTTTTTCACCAGTGCAGGGTCGGTATCCAGGCCTATTACTACCTGGAGGTTGGCCATACACGAGCCATCATTAAGCGCTATGAACTGGTTGTTGCGGAATGAGCGTACCCATCCCTTTACGTTTACCTGGTAATCGAAAGTTTCGTTCTTTAGAATATCCTTGATCTTGGTTCTCATAAAATATAACCCCCGGCCCCTGAAGGGGGGTGCTTTATGTTTTAAAATTCAGCTTTTTATCGCTGTTCCACTTTAAGAGGCATGGTGGAATTGATCGCGAAATTAAGGTATGGTTTTCCAATAATAGTAAATATTTTCTCTTTAGTATTTTTCGGAAAACTTAAGACAAAAATACCGGAGCTATTTAATTCTTTGGGAAAAACAGGTATTTGATAGCTAGTAACATTAATAATACTCCAAATATCCTTTTCAGCGTTACTTCGCTAAGATTCAGGGCAACCCTGCTGCCTATATAACTACCTGCAATAAATGCAACTATTAGAATACCTGCAAATCTGAGATCAACATAACCAGCTTTATAATAATTAATTACCGCCAGCAACCCGATTGGTGGCAGCAGCATAACCAGCGATGTGCCCTGTGCCATTTTCTGGCTAACACCAAAAAGGAAAACCAGAGCCGGAACTATCACAATACCTCCGCCTATACCTACCATACTGCTCAATATTCCTGCCAGCAGGCCCAATACCAGTAATAATAAGATGGTTGTCATGTTTAAATTCAT
The DNA here is from genome assembly GCA_903904855.1 of uncultured Bacteroidota bacterium. Classification (GTDB taxonomy): domain Bacteria; phylum Bacteroidota; class Bacteroidia; order Chitinophagales; family Chitinophagaceae; genus Nemorincola. The sequence continues at coordinate 3,209 of CAIVEH010000056.1, forward strand.
TTTACTGAGTCTGAAGTCTGAATTTTCCGTGCAAAAAAAATATTTTTCAAAAATACAAAGGAAATGGCTTGTAATTACGTCTATGTAATTAAAGCATGAATTTATTTGAGCACACCTTTATCTTTGAGAACTTATACAATAATTCAGTACAATTTTGGTTATATGGGACTGTAAACAGTAACATAACACTGGTTTTGAATCGCGATAAAATTAAAACCCTATATTTGAAAATTAATTTCCCCCTCAAAATTGTTTTTTAGGGTGGTACTTATATCTTTGCAAACGCACAAAAAGTTATTTCACTAATATTCATAAAACAAACCAATAAAAAACAGAGTTATGGCAGATGTAAAAACAGCCGCAGCAAGACCATCAGCTACCCACGGAAGCAGTGCAGGTAAGCCAAAAAATTCAAGTAATTTCCTGTACAATCTGATTATCGTAGTAGCCTGCATTGTTGTGGGGTATGTTACATGGAAGTTCGTATTAGGTGCAGACAGCAACTTCCTTGATAAAGAAAAACAAAAAGCTACAGGTGTGTTCGGTCTCATGTACCAGGGTGGATTTGTGGTGCCTATCCTTCTTGCTACACTCTTCACGCTGCTTTGTTTTGTGGTTGAGCGTGCCCTGACAATTTTCAAATCAAAAGGCAAAATGGATGCCGGCGAATTTGTACGTAAAGTACAGTACCATCTGGCTAATAAGAATATTGATGCAGCCATCGCTGAGTGCGACAAGCAGAGCGGTTCTGTGGGCAATGTAATGCGTTCGGGCCTGGTTAAGTATAAGGATATGACAACCAATCATGACCTGGATACTGAACAGAAAGTACTGAGCATTCAGAAAGAAATAGAAGAAGCAACAGCGCTGGAACTGCCTATGCTCGAGAAAAACCTGGTGTTCTTATCTACCATTTCTTCCTGCGCTACACTCCTTGGACTGTTCGGAACGGTATTAGGTATGATCCGTTCGTTCCAGTCAATGAATACTGCTGGCGCACCCGATGCTGCTGCGCTCGCTGGTGGTATCTCTGAAGCGCTGATCAATACCGCATTAGGTATCAGTACTTCGTTCATTGCCATCATCGCTTACAACTTCTATACCACTATTATTGATGGTATCACTTATGGTATTGATGAGAGCGGCTTCACACTTACCCAGAGCTTTGCTGCTAACTACAAATAAGTCTTCAGTCCTAAGTCTTTAGTCTAAAGTCGTTTTTTAATCTTTAGACTAAAGACTTTAGGCTAAGTACTTGAAAAAAAATATACGAAATAGGTTTGTGGAAATTTACAGCTCCCGGATCTTATTAGTTTAACAGTTGAAGAAATAATAAAATGCCCCACGCAAAACTCCCAAGGAAAAGCACGCATATTGACATGACGGCAATGTGTGATGTGGCTTTTCTGCTGCTCACGTTCTTTATGCTGGCTACCAAATTCAAACCAGAGGAGCCGGTAGTAGTAAAAACACCTTCTTCCATTTCAGATATTCAGTTGCCTGATGTAGATATTATGCTGCTTACTGTTGATACCAGAGGTCGGATATTCTTCTCGATAGATAACAAGATTAAAAGGAAAGAACTGATTGAAGCAGTTAATTATGAAAAAAATCTCAATCTGACGGAAGCAGAAAAGAATATGTTTGCTATCGATGCATCAGAAGGTATTCCATTCAGCCAGCTGAAGTCATATCTTGACGCCTCGCCTGAGGAAAGGAAAACTATGGAGACCAACGCGCCCGGTATACCAGTTGATACCTCTGTTTATGCTCCGAATAATGACCTCGCTACATGGATTAAGAATGCAAGAAATACCAACCCTAGGCTGCGTATCTGTATCAAAGCTGATGGTGATGCCTCCTATCCAAGTGTGCAGAAGATTATTAAAACACTGGAAGGCTGGAAAATTTTTAAGTTCAACCTCATTACTAATTTAAAAGGAGTGCCTCCGGGAACTGCCGCTGCCGAAGAAGCTGCTGCAGCAAAGAAGGGGTAAAGTGATAGATAGATAAGTTGATTTTTTTAAGATATAAAAGTAAAAAACTTCTGATATGGCAGAATTGGATACCTCGGGCGGGGGGCATAAAAAGGGCCCCGGCGTCAAAAAAGGTAAAAAACTGAGTACAAGAATTGATCTTACCCCCATGGTGGATCTTGGGTTCCTGTTGATAACATTCTTTATGTTTACCACAACACTGGCCAAGCCCAAAACCATGGAGATAAACATGCCTTATAAAGATCCGAGTATGAAACAGGAGGATCAGAATAAGATTAAGGAAAGTGTGGCCCTGACTATTTTATTGAGCAAAAACCACAAGATTTATTATTACGAAGGAATGGCTACCGACCCTACCAAGCCACCAGATATGAAGGGTACTACTTTTGCAGCTAAAAATGGTATAAGAGATGAGATAATAGCTAAAAAGAAGAATGTAGATGCCATGAAGCAGAGCGGTGCATTGGGCCCTAAAGACCAGATGACTGTACTTATTAAACCCGATACCACCAGTACTTATGGCGACCTGGTAAATATGCTTGATGAAATGAATATTAATGATGTAAGGGTTTATGCAATTATTGATATTACTGACGTAGACCAGGAATTTATCAAAGCCACAGAGATTGCCAATGGAATAAAGTAGGTTGAAAAGTTACCAGGTTGATTGCCTTTTAACTGTTAGCTTTTTACAAAAGATAAAAATAGTACGATGGAAATTAATAAAATACTCTTAAGCGACTATATCGACATCATATTTGAAGGCCGTAATAAAGTCTACGGAGGATATGAGTTGCGCAAAAACTATCCTAAAAGAATCACCTTATCATTATTGGTTCTGGCTGGTATTGCTCTTTTTGCAGCAACTTATGTTATCATAAATATGAGTGCCGGAAAGGAAAAGAAAATTGTCGCAATACCCAAGCAGGTAACTCTGGCAGAACCACCGCCAATTGATCCTAAAAAGCCACCGCCACCGCCGCCACCGCCACCTCCACCACCGGTTAAACCAACTGTGAAGTTTACGCCTCCGGTGATCAAGAAAGATGAAGAAGTAAAGGAGGAAGAAGTTCCGCCGCCACAGAAGGAAATTACAGCTTCAGGTATCAAGGATGAAAAGGGAGATCCGAACGGAATAGATCCGGGTATTGTAGATAAAGGTCCGGGTACAGGAGTTGTGGCTCCGCCACCTCCGCCGGCTATTTTTAATTATGTGGAGCAGATGCCTTCTACCGATTACGATATACATACATACCTGGCAAAAAACACCCATTACCCTGATGCCGCTAAGGAAGCAAATATCGATGGTCGTGTAATTGTGAAATTTGTGGTAAACGAAGATGGAAATGTTTCGGATGTGCAGATAGTAAGGGGTATAGGCGGAGGATGTGACGAAGAAGCCAAACGAGTAGTGCAATCTATGCCTAAATGGAAACCAGGTAAGCAAAATGGTAAACCGGTTAAGGTTTATTTTACATTACCTATTGTATTCAAGCTTGAGTAGAAAAAGAAAATTATAAAAAAGGAAGAGGGCTGCTTTTGCAGCCCTCTTTATTTTCCAATCTGACATGCAGATGCCGTTTTATGCCCAATAAACTTTAAAAACCAGCATAACACTAACAATTGCGTGCTTAAATCGGACGTTTGCTAGCCGTGCTTTTGCGCCTCCGCGTGAGACTACTTTTTTCTCAATTTATGTATGCCCAATTGGGAAAGCAGCAATACCAGTGCAAAATAATTGCCATTACGGCTATAAACCTTAATTTTACGCTATGAATCTCCGGTACACGGCCTTTTTACTTTTACTTTTCTTTTGCTGTTGCCACAAGAGCAGTGACAAAAAGATTCCAGTGGCAGCTTTTACATTTAGTACAAGCTACGATTCTGTAATTAATACCTATGCCAATACATCCTTTGCTTATTCCATAAGTATTAATGTACTGACCGGCAGCATTACCGGCAATTCGGTATCCTATACACTTACCAACCTCCCTACAGGTGTTACAGATTCGCCCCTTACAATGATTACAAGCGTTCAACTTGGCGGCATATTCCATATTAAGGTTGGGAATGTTGCTACCGGCGCATATCAGCTCGACCTTGAAAGCAATTGTACTGCAACCGGAAAATCGCACCACAGTGTTATTCTGAATGTTTTGCCGTTGCCAGATTATTCTAATACACTTGCAGGCACTTATCCGGGTTCAAATAATTATTGTACGCCATCCAATCAATTTTATTTGTATTCACCAGTAATTACTGCCGTTTCGGGCACACCCTTCACTATCAAAATCAGCAACGTAAGGGTTTTTGATACTACGCTAACGATTACGGCTTTGCTTTCTACAAGTGTCGTCATCCCTTTTCAGACTATTGGTTCCTATTCCATAAGGGGAACAGGTAATTTCACACACGACAAGGCTCCTAATGCTTCATTATATATGCTCACCCTATACGACAGTACTGTGCATGGACACGACAGCGAAGCCTGTCTGATGCATATCCAGCATTAAGCCAGCAATTACTAGTGTTGCTTGGTATATAAATTCCAGACAATCGGGTTAACCGATGTATCTCTCAGTGTCATAACTTCAGCCGAAAGCGTATCTATCTGCTCAATGACCTGGTCGGTAATGGAGCCGGAAAAGTATAATTTGAGGTAAGTATTATTATTCAGCAATGCCCAGGTAAAGGAACCTGTATTGCTGCCTGCTGATGTTACCATTCCGCTGCCATCACTGCTGAATGCATAAATGTGGGTACTGTCGTAAGATGTTGGCGCAATCAATTCGTTATTATCAATTTTTCCGTTCCTGTTTGAGTCAGTAGCTATCCTTGTTATTCTCCAGTTTCCGGTAAGATTATTTTGCTGAACCGATGAAGATGCGCTCTTTTTGCAGGAGAAAACAAAAATTGCCAAAATACAGGTGCAGGATATAATTATAAGGTATTTCTTCATTATCGGAATTTGGACACAAATATAAGCCACCTCAGGTATAGCATTCTGTAAAAAAGACCAGAAATTAAGTTAAACAACAGCAGTATTTTTTTTCAGCAGCACATTTGCAGTAGCTACAATACCCTCTTCCCGTCCAATAAAACTTAACTGCTCTGTAGTTGTAGCCTTGATGGAAACATCCTCAGCAGATATATTCAATATGCCTGCTATTGCTGCTCTCATTTCATCTACATATTTTCTGATCTTGGGAGCTTGCAGTAAAATGGTACTATCTATGTTTACCAGAGAATAACCCCGCTCACAAACCAACTGATAAGATCGTTGCAGCAGCACCTTGCTGTCTATGCCTTTATAAGCGGCATCTGTATCCGGGAAATGCTGACCTATATCTCCAAGGCTTAAAGCGCCCAGAAGGGCATCGCAAATGGCGTGGAGCAACACATCTGCATCTGAGTGTCCCAGTGCGCCTTTATTATGAGGAACATGAATGCCCCCGAGCCAGAATTCCCTGCCCTCTACCAACTTATGAAAATCTATTCCCTGTCCTATTCTGTACATAAACCCCAAACCCCTAAAGAGGCTTCCCTTTATTTTCTGATGATTGTAACCTGATATAATTTTCGATAATTGATATCACCTTTTCTAACGACTTTTCCACTAGTATATTTGTAAATCTAAGAAAACTTATTCCTTCTGCCTCAAGATTTTTTTGGCGTGTCTCGTCATTTGTGCGAACCTCATTTTCTGCATGTACATTTCCATCAATTTCAATGATCATTTTCAAAGAATGACAATAAAAGTCTGCAACATAAATACTGATTGGGTGTTGTCTTCTGAATCTGTGGCCTGGAGGTTTTTGTTTTAAGTAGAACCACATCATTAATTCTGCATGAGTTGGATTGTTCCTTAAAATCCTGGCTTTTTCAAAGATTAAGTTAGATGCTTTTAGAAACATTTTCTTTTCCATACTAAAAACAATTTAGCTAAATTATTATTCATTGATCAGGATTAGATCCAGCTAAATCCTTGGTTCCCCTTTAGGGGTCAGGGGTTTCAGATACTTACTGGCAGTTTCTTCAGCTATTTCATAGCCTGCATCCGCATGTCTTATGACACCCATTGCCGGATCATTGAAAAGCACTCTTTTAAGACGCTCTTCGGCTTCATCAGTGCCATCAGCCACAATTACCATACCTGCATGAAGCGAATATCCCATTCCTACTCCTCCGCCATGATGAAATGATACCCAACTGGCACCACCTGCCGTATTGATGAGGGCATTGAGTATTGGCCAGTCGGCTACAGCATCGCTGCCGTCTTTCATGGCTTCTGTTTCCCTGTTTGGGCTTGCTACCGAACCTGTATCCAGGTGGTCGCGGCCAATAACTATCGGGGCCTTTACTTTGCCTGTTCTTACCAGTTCGTTGAACATAAGTCCTGCTTTTTCCCTTTCACCCATTCCCAGCCAGCATATACGAGCCGGCAATCCCTGAAAGGCTATCCGCTCACGGGCCATAATAAGCCAGCGGTGCAGGCCCTTATTGTCAGGAAACAGCTCCATCATTGCTTTATCGGTAGTATAGATATCCTCCGGATCGCCGCTCAGCGCTACCCACCGGAATGGCCCCTTGCCTTCGCAAAACAATGGACGTATATAGGCTGGTACAAACCCTGGGAAATCGAAGGCATTTTCAACACCACGCTTATCATGAGCCTGACCACGCAGATTGTTTCCATAATCAAATGTTATAGCGCCCCTTTTCTGCAGTTCCAGCATCTGGCGCACATGCCTTGCCATTGTGTCCAGCGAGCGTTTTATATATTCCTGTGGATTACTGCTGCGCAATATATTTGCCTCAGCTACACTCAATCTTTCGGGGAAGTAGCCTATCAGTTCATCGTGTGCCGATGTCTGGTCTGTAAGTGTATCAGGTGTTATGTTCCGGTCTATGAGTCTTTGTAGCAGGTCTACCACATTGCAGCACACGCCTATCGAAACGCGCTCTTCGTTTTTCTTTGCCTCCAGCGCCCAGTCTATGCCTTCATCTATGTTGTTCGTCCATTTATCCAGGTAGCGGGTTTCTATACGTTTTTTTATACGCCATTCTTCCATTTCTGCGGCCAGGCAAACGCCTTCATTCATGGTAATGGCCAATGGCTGAGCGCCACCCATTCCACCAAGTCCGGCTGTAACATTCAGCTTGCCCTTAAGGGAGCCGTCATAATGCATATTGGCCAGCGATAGGTACGTTTCATAAGTACCCTGCACAATTCCCTGTGATCCTATATATATCCAGCTACCCGCGGTCATCTGGCCATACATCATCAGTCCCTTGGCTTCAAGTTCCCGAAAGTGCTCCCAGGTTGCCCACTTGCCTACCAGGTTGCTGTTGGCTATAAGTACCCTTGGCGCGTTTTTATGCGAGCGCAGCACACCTACCGGTTTTCCCGATTGTACCATCAGCGTTTCATCTTCCTCCAGGTTTCTGAGGCATTCCAGTATTTTATCAAAGCTCTCCCAGTTGCGGGCTGCCTTTCCATTGCCGCCATACACTACCAGGTCTTCCGGCCGTTCAGCCACTTCCGGGTCCAGGTTATTCTGAATCATACGGTAGGCTGCTTCTGTGATCCAGTTTTTGCAGGTTAGCTGTGTGCCGTGCGGTGCATGAACTATGCGGCGGCCGGTGATTATTGCTGACATTCAGGTTGTTTTAAAAATCTTTAAGATTCCGGCTTCAAAATTACTATCCTAAAAGAAGAATCCGGCGTTTGAACCGCTGAAATTTAAAATGAATTATAGTGCTATGTGTCTGTGATATTGTCAGCAATGTATATCTATGGTTTATTTGATCATCGTCACTAAGTAGGGATTTATTTTCAAAATGTTTTTCAGTTGTATTCCTAATTTTTAGAATTACATGATGCAAATGTGTATTCAAAATTGCCCCGGTCAACGAAATCAACAAATTTAAATATGAATTTTCGCATGAAAAGAAATTTTATTTCTGTTATATTCGGTCATTAAAATATAAATATCATGCATATCGAAGGTTTTTTTGCCTTTTTTCAGTTTTTTTAACTGAAAATGAATTTTTGGCCTGATTTTTGCTGTAGTTAATATGCTATGTGTGGGCTGAAAAAATTATTAATTATTTTGTAATAAACGTTGCAAAAAAAGTTTTTTGGCTTGATTTTTGTAGTATTTTTACTGATCAAATGGGCATGTGTGTTAGCGTTATGAATAACTTTATTAAAAAAATAGCATTATTAGTTAACTTTACATTGGTGTTTTTTACGGTTCAAGCTCAAAACAACGGGTCACCTCTCGAAGATATGGTGAATGCGTTGAAGAATGACCGTGTAGCCGAGATGGATAAGTATTTCGATAGCTTTGTGCCTATCACAATTAATAATGTTCAGGCTATTTACAGCCACAATCAGGCCAATATTGTCCTGAAGGATTTCTTTGAAAAAAATAATCCTAAAGACTTTACCGTAATGGAAAATGGAGCGCCCGATAATTCTTCCAAATTCCTTATCGGCTACTTTACCACTCCCGCTGGTGCTAAATATAATGTATACATACTTATGCGGCTCAAAGGCTCCTTTTATATCCAGGATTTCAAGCTTAATAAGGAGTGATAATCTGAATACTATTTCTTTAAACAATAATCTTATCCGGCATGTTTCATGCCGGTTTTTTTGTGCTTTCTTAAATCACTTATTCTGTACGTAGGGAAATGGCATTTACCTGATGATAATCAGGAAGCATCCATGGATGAGCACAGAAACAGCCTGTGGCTGATGATTTGATTTAATAACAAGAAATAGAGGCATTATCTCTGGCAGGAATTACTTTTTCTAAGCACTGGTATTATACCAACTTATTACTTCAATCGGGCAATTCCCACTTTGTTTCAATTCCGGTTCTCAACTTTAGCTTGGTAGGCACATAAAAAAAGCCCGGCTTTGGTAAAGCCGGGCTTAATGAAATATGATTATTGATTAATTATTCTGAGTCGCAGTTACATAGGATGCATTGATCACGCCGTTCACAAAATGAACACCGGCAAGAGACTCAATGGTATTCAGGTCAACCTTATGGTTAGCCAGTTTATCCTTGGGGTTAAATGGCTCTACATTGTGAAACTCATAGCACAGGTATTCATCTGTACTTGGAATGTAGATTACTTTCCAGCACCACTCCGGTACTGTGATATTATTGGCAGCGCCTATTACCCAGTTACGGCCAACTGTACCTGCAAACACTTTAATTTTCTTGAATTTCTTAGTCTTGATGATTTCCTTTTCATGAAGTTTTGTCCAAAGCTCTTTGAAGAGGTTTTTAGGCATTGGCATAACATTTGTAAAGTAAAAGCTTTCTGTAAAAGCATCTTTGTCACAGGTATTTTCTTCTGGTGCCATCATCTGGGCATTGTCAAAAAGGGAGTTATTGTAATCTCCTTTCAGATCAGTTGCATCAGGCAATTGTGGGTCAGTTGCCAGTGTAATACCAGTCTCACCTTTCATCTTTATACAATTAAAAAGGTCTGGTGTGAGCGAATAAACAACCAATACAGGCACGTGCTGGGTTTTGGAAAAATAAGAGGTGAAATTTTGATTTCTTACCTTCACAATATCCTGTCCGTGAGATGGAAAACTTAAAACAATAAGCAACAGAGCCGCCAGTTTCGAAGCGCTTTTACAAAGTCCTTTTTGCATATAAACCATTTATTCTAGTTAACTTTTCAGAGAAAACAGATTCTCCAGCGATAAAAATATGACTTTCGGGGAATTTTTTATAATTAAATCCCAATTTTTGCAACATTAATTAAATTTTATGGTTTTTCAAGCAGTTTAAGGCCATTTCTGTAAGTATTTTTGCATTGTTTTTATTCTTTAAAAAAATTGTAGTCAATGCGAGAAGACAGAATTATTAATATTGTTTTCATTGTGGCGGTTCTGGGTTTATCTTTTGCCGGTATTTATTACCTGAGTTGCAAAATGCTCCATTAATTATTCAATCATACTGATTGTAAGCTTTAAGAGTGGTTTCCATCAGGTTGTATACCTGTTGCTTCAACTCTGGCAGATTTTCCAATGTGAGCCCTGAAACAGGCACCGGGTCCAGGAAAACCACCCGGTTCAGGCCAGGCCATAATTTCCACCATGCGCTGTAATGCCACCGACTTACTGTATCTGGCAGCAGTACCGGTAATATGGGTATGTGGGTATTAATAGCAAGTCTGAATGCTCCATCATAAAATTCCTTAAGCGGTCTGCCTGTTTCATTAAAAGTACCCTCAGGGAATATAATAATGCTCCCTTCGTGATGCAGCACTCGCCACAAAAGGCGCATACTTTTTGCGCGGCTGTAAACACTGCTCCGGTCAACCATTATGACTAACTGTTTATAGATAAACCCCACCACTGGTATTTTAGATATTTCTTTCTTGCCCAGTGGCCTGAAATATCCCCTAATGGATGGAAATATTACCAGTGTATCGATATAGGAAATATGATTGGCTACTATAATAAACTTTCCCTCTCCGGGCATTTTACCAATAGTTTTTACCGGCATTCCTATAAGCCATAGCCACAAAGATGACCATTGCCTGATCAGCCTGAAAATGGCCCTTCTGCCTTTTGGTCTTCCACCTATGCTTAAGACCAGAAAAGCCGGAAAACATACCAGTATACTGATGGTAAATGTCAGCAATACCCAGGCGGTAAAGAATGGCTGTAAGACTTTTCTGAACATGGGTTATTTTGTCATCCCGGCACTATAATTTCGGACTCTGAACAGTATCAATTGCAGTTGAGTTTACTGGCAAATAAGGCCGTCCTACCAATGCTTTCCATTGCCATGGAATCATAGCAACAAATAGACAAAGAGGTATAAAAGAGCACCAGAACAGGCGCTTGAATTTCTTTTCGCTGTCAATAGATTTCTTAACTACAGAATAGCCAACATGCACAAGAATAATCGCAACTATCATGCCCACAGAATGTTCCACTGCCCAGAACCTGGAAACGGGATTTTTCATTACTGATCCGGTTTTAAGCATTCCTGATCCAATAACAAAAGTATAATATAGAATCAGACCGAGAACCAGTTGAAGATCGCAAAATATGAGCAGCGCAAGTGCAAACATCTTATTTCCTTTGCCAAATTGTTTTTTGCCCATCAGGCCAAAAAGACTCTGTGCTGCTACAATTAGCGCGAAAAACAGAATAAAATAACGGATAACACTGTGTAAATAAAGTAACATGGAATGCATAAGTCTGATTTGAAAAATTAAAGTAATTCTGGTTTAGAATTTAAAGTTAGCAGGAAAGTCTATGAAAAAAAATTTCTTTATTATAATTTAGTTTAAAACCCATTAATATTCATTCGCTCTCTGAATCTTTTTATGTGTTCGGTATGGTGGCGGCTATGCCATGCATACAAGGCAACCAACTCCCATATTGGAAAAAACCTTTGATGCTCTGGATGAAAATAGGTGCGTTCCCAGTCTGATAGCTGCATATGCTTTAATAATACTACCATCCGCCTGTGTATGGTATGCAGTAGCGTAACGGAGATGTTTACCGGCACCAGTTGAGTATCTGGCAATTCAGCCCACGCATTTTCATCATAAGGTTTTACGGTAGGTTTATCTTCAGTAAGAGCCAGTTTCAGGCGGATGTAGGCGTTAAGGTGGCTGTCGGCTACATGGTGTACCAATTGTTGAATTGTCCACCCGTCTTCACGGTACGACATCTGCAGATGTTCATGGTCCAGGTTTTCGATACAGGTATCCATCCATAGTGGCAGTGCCTCAAGGGTAGATATCCACTTACTGAGCGATTCAGGAGTAAATGAATCAGGTTTTTGGTACCTGCCAATCGGATATTTTAATTGTTCCAGATCGTCCATAACATCATTTTAATGAATTTCAGCCAATATACGCCCCTCTTGCTACAATCATACAAAAGTGCTGTGTAGAATTTATTTTATTGATTTTAATCAAACAAAAAAGCTGCGGTTGTTCGCAGCTTTTTTGTTTTACTTATTTGGTTTTTGGTTTAGCAGTTCCGGTCTTCTTTGGTGCATTGCCGGCATTTTCGGCATCCTCAATTTGCTTCAGAAGAGAATCATTCGGGTCAACTGCCCTTACCTTCTCCTCCATTGCCTTAAGATTCTCATTGTCCTTCTTGTTATAGTAGTATATAAGCAGGTATTCAAGGGCAATTTTCATATCATTTTTCTTATCGTAGTTAGGGCCTACTTTTTCAAGCCATGTTGTGAAATCAGCCACAGCGGTACCTTCTTTACCTTCAGAGTCAATTGCCGCAGCTGCACGTCCATGCCAGTAAATAGCCGGATTAGAATCGGGATACTTAACCTTAAATTCATCGAATGTTTTAAGCGCAGTAGGGTAGTCTTTACAGTAATAGAACATACAGCCTCTCCAGAAATAAATTGTCTGGCTTGCATCAGGATTCGCTTTAATCAGGTTGTCATACCACTCAGCCGATTTGCAATAGTTTTTCTTTGCTTTAAAGGCTTCAGCGATATCCTTGTAAATATCAGTTTTGTTTTTGGCAGTATCACCGCTTACACCCTTGGTATAATAATATCCTGCTGAATCGAGCATGTCCATTTTCAAAAATAATTTACCAAACTGTATATACGCTCCGGGAGTAATTTTGGATGGTGTCTGCATCTTAAAATAAATACGCAGATTCTTCAATGCCTCAATAGAGTCACCACATTCGGCCTGCGAGAATCCAAGAATACCATATAGTTCAGTCTTGGCTGCCGGATCTGTTTGTGATGGCAGTAATTTCTTGGCCAGTTCGGCGGCATCGCAATAGCTCTTGGCGTTATACATCAGTTCGGCATATTGTTTCTGATCTGCTGCAGAATTATCAGATAGCTCCATATACTTTTTCATGTTCTCCAGCGCTTTTGAGTAGTTGCCTGAGCGATAATAGGCATCAGCCAGCGATTTGTAAGGCAATGGATTGGATGGGTCAGCATCCTTTGCCCTTGCATAGTTATCAAGTGCGCTGATGTAATTACGGGCTTCATACCAGGTATCTCCGATACGCGAAAATGCCAGTGAATTTTTAGCATCCTTTTCTGTTACATGTTCATAATTGGTCATAGCATCACCTGCGCCACCAGGTATTTTCCGGTAAACATCTCCTATGCCTATGTGCACATCAGCATCATCTGTTTTTGTAAGCACATCCTTATACCAGCTGACAGCCTGCTGGTAATCTCCTCCATCAGTATAGGCTATTGCATCTGCTGCAAATTTCTCCTGCTGCCATTCTTTCTTTTTTGATTTCGATGCCAGGTCTTTAGCTATCTGCATACCATTACTTGCATTTTTATTGGCAAAAGCCACACGCGCTACACCCGAAATATTTGCAGGATCTTCGGGGAATTTCGCGAAAATGCTGTTCGCTTCTTTTATGTTGCCTGATTCAAGAACTAAGAGACCAAGAAAATAATTGGCTTTAGGATCGGCAGCTGCAAGAGGTTCCAGTATTTTCCGGGCGCTCTGGTATTTTTTAAAGAAATACATTTTTATACCGCTTGCCAGTGTGGCATCCTGTGCAGATACATTTATGCAAAAGGCGATTGCCAAAAGGGTTATTACTGCTTTACTGATTGTGTACTTCATTGTACTTTTCTTATATTATTTGTTAAATAATCACTTGTTTAAATCAACGTCTCTTATTACAATTTGTTCCTTCAGAGGGAAAAAATGTGCGTGCAGAAAAATCAGCTGCCCTGCATGGTTTCCCAGGAAATTGGCGAAGGCTGTTCCCAGGCCATGGTGGCTCTCTGCGCTTATGTAATATAGTTTTCGGGTGAGCGGGTAAGATTTCAATGCAATATAGGCCTGGTAAGGTTTGTAAAACTGTCCGTCTTTATTGTTTTTAATAGAAACCACTTTTACATTTTTGATAAATGTTCCGGCCCTTGAGGTGTCTTCATTAGCTAGTACAAATCCCATGCCAACAAATCCGATGGCTCCCGGGTTTTTCGAAACATAATCAATAACGTCATTATTTGTTTTTGCTGCAAACACATTTGTACCCAGTTTTCCGCCATTCAGCACAGAATCTGTAATAAAACGGAGAGTACTCGATGCGCCATTGTCGAAAACAACAGTATATTTTTTCTTGTACTCACCTTTTAATATGCCTGTAAGGGCCGCCATATCAAGCAATGTATCTGTCGACTCATTGTTTACAATCACTGCTATTCCATCTCCTGCCAGTGCCTCGCTTGTCGGGAATATTTTTTTCTGGGTACAGATATCTTTCTCTGCCTGGCTGAGGCCTCTGGTAACCAGTATTATTCTTGCCTTGTCATTAAAATAATCTTTAAAACACTCAGCTTCAGGCTTGTAATGAATCGTAACATGCGCTTCGGGATAGCTGCTGTCGAACACTTTTCTTTGTTCTTCTATTACAGGCTGATAGGTTTCATCGGCCGAAATATCGATTGCTCCTTTACCCAGTGTATCCGCTGGTTTTGGCGTATCATCGCATGAAAGCATTACAACACTAACGGATAAAACGAATAAGATATTATTCAGCAAACGCATAAGGAGCGCAATTTTAGCTATAATTTTAAAGAATCAGGGGTGGTTATATCTGTTGTAACAATAATTTAACAGGGCGCAATCTTTTGATTCGGGAAATTAAAAGGAGCCTGCTATAAAGACTATTCAATCTCTTTCCGGGTCGGTAAAACAACTTTTATTCCTTTATAGAACCGGAAAGCGCCACCCACCAGCATCATTCCTCCCAGCAACCATGCTATAAAAGGAGGCACGGGCATATTGCCAAAGGCTTTATAAATAATCAACCATAATCCTATTCCCACATAAAACACGCCCATACCTATATCCATCACAGTACGGAATCCCTGGTTCGATGTTCTTCTGGCATCACTTTCTTCGTAGCTCATTAGGTAATAATTATTTTGTGGTGCAAATCTAAGATTATTCATTCTCTGATTCTATAGATGCTTGTATCGCTGAATTCCATAAAACACAGTTTGAATTACCAGACAATTGCAGAAATAATAATAATACAAAGTATTGTTAATAATATGAATTAGTACCTTTGCACTTGTGGAAAGTTTCCTTTCAGTTGTCTTCTTTATAAAATCATCTTTATGAGTTTCACACATCCTGTGCTGGCATCGGTACTTTTTTTATCAGTTTTAAGCTCTGCAAACGCCCAGACAAAGCAAAAGTTGAATATTGACGAAGCAACCGTTTTCCTTAATGGGGCCGAACTTACCAGTAGAGCAAAGGTGAACCTGGTAAAGGGGGAAAATGAAATACTCTTCAGCAATGTGGCTGGCGATATAAATAACCAGAGCATCAGCGTTAGCGCTTCGAATGGCGTGGTGGTTGAGGCTGCTACTTTCCAGAACAACTATCTGGGCGATGAGATATTATCCCCTCGGGCCAGAGAAATAAAAGACAGTATTGAGATATTGAATGATTCAAAAAAACTGATCAATGATAAGCTCACTGTGATTACTGAAGAAATTGCAGTGCTGTTTAATAACAAAAAAGTAGGTGGCGAGAATACCGGTCTCTCGGTAACGGAACTGACCAAATTGCTTGATCTTTACAATGCCCGGTATGAATCCTACCTCAACCAAAAAGGCAGGCAGGAAGAACTGCAGAAGAAAACAGATGAACGAATTGCCAAACTGAAAAGGCAACTGGACGAAGAACAGAAAAAAGGGGTACAACCCGGTGGGCAGATGCTGGTGAAGTTCTTTGCAAAAGAAGCAACTTCAACATCAGTAGTAATAGATTATATAGTACCCAATGCAGGCTGGGCACCCACTTACGATGTTATGGCCGATGCTGTAAACCTGCCGGTGAAGCTATTCTATAAAGCCAATATCCACCAGAACAGTGGCGTTAGCTGGAACAATGTGAAGCTAACACTGAGTACCGGTAACCCCAACGAAGGGGTTAATGCTCCGAGCCTTACACCCTGGTATCTTGCTTTTTATATGCCACCCCCTCCACCCCCTAAGATAACTATGTCTGCCAAACCTCAATATAAAGCTGCAATGAGCAGGAGAGGTGGTGATGCAATGGGTGTAGCTGGTGGATTAAATGATAATGCAGAGGAATCATCTATCAACGATTATGTATCGGTTGATAATGCCGGAGTAAACACCAATTTCGAAATCGACCTGCCATATACCATACCATGCGATGGCAAGCAACATCTGGTTGCTGTAAAGAAATATGAGCTGCCAGCAACATACCGCTACTTTGCAGTTCCCAAGCTTGATAAAGATGCATTCCTGCAGGCACAGGTTACCCATTGGGAAGACCTGAATCTGCTGCCCGGCACAACCAATATCTTCTATGAAGGCACCTATGTGGGCCAGGGCATGATTGATGTACGCAACGTGAAGGACACTTTCACTATATCGCTGGGCAGGGATAAAAAAGTTATCGTAAAAAGAGACCGTGATACACAACGCAGAAGTGTGAAGACAATTGGCACCAATGTGCGCGAGGAATTTGCCTACAGCATTACCATACGCAATACCCGTAAGGAAAATATTAACCTGACTATAAACGACCAGATTCCGGTGAGCAATGATAAAGACATAGCCATCGAAGACATCGAAAACGGCGGGGCAGACATTGATCCAACCACAGCACTAATGACCTGGAACCTGGTATTGCAACCAAACGAAACCAAAAAACTTAGCTTTGGCTTCACTGTAAAATACCCGAAGGGAAAGACTATTAACAATCTGAGATAGCTGATTCTTAAGATTTCATTAAACATAGCCCACAGGTTCAACCGTGGGCTATCTTATTTATTTCTGTCAAAGCCTTGTATATCTTATTGCTCAAAACGGCTCCCTATAGCCACACCTAAAACACAGTAATGTAATTTGTTTCAAACCACCCAAGGTCAGCAGTGAAATTTACGTCTGCTCTTATATACCAAAGCACCAAAGTATATGAGACACACAACAATTTTACTCGGAACTTTACTCGCGGTTTTAATTGTCTCAAGAGCATCAGCTCAGCCACAGCAAAAACTTAAAATAGAAGAGGCTGTTGTATTCCTTAAAGGAGCCGAACTGACCAGCAGCGCCAGGGTTAACCTTGCTGCAGGCGAAAATGAGATATTGTTTACAAATGTGGCCGGGAATATTAACACACAAAGTATAACAGTAGGCGCTTCTGGCGGTGTGGTGGTAGAAGCCGCAACTTTCCAGAGCAATTACCTTACCAATAATATTATTACTGCAAGGGCTAAGGAGATAAAAGACAGTATCGAAATTCTTGAAGCAGGTAAAAACCCGGTCAATGATAGGCTGTTGGTTATTGAGGGACAGATTTCATTACTGACTGAAAATAAAAACGTAGGTGGCGATAATAATGGTCTTTCAGTAGCTGAACTGACTAAGCTGCTGGATCTTTACAGCGCCAGGTACGAGGGCTACCTGAATCAAAAAGGCCGGCTTGAAGAGGTGTTGAGGAAAACTGATGAAAGAATAGACAAACTCAATCAGCAAATGAATGAGGAGCAAACCAAAACTGTGCAGCCCGGTGGCCAGATACTGGTGAAGTTTTATGCAAAACAAGCAACTGCATCACTGATTACTATCGACTATGTGGTAACAAATGCCGGTTGGTCGCCTGCTTATGATATTATGGCCGACAAGGTTAATATGCCCATAAAACTCGCTTATAAAGCCAACATTTACCAGAACACAGGTATAAACTGGAACAATGTAAAACTCACGCTGAATACAGGTAACCCAAACGAAGGTGTCAATGCCCCGGCGCTAAATCCATTGTATCTGGCCTTCTATGTTCCACCGCAAACCTATAATCAGGATAATTCAAACGCCCTGCGGGAGGTAGTGGTGGTTAGACAATACAAAAAAGCATTGGTTAATTCCGATAATGCCTCAGCCTCATTGGTTCTGAATAAGGAAAATCAGGCTACAATTAGTGATTATGTATCTGTAGATAATGCCGGTGTGAATACCAATTTCGAAATAGATCTGCCTTATACCATATCCTGCGATGGTAAGCAGCATCTGGTGGCTGTAAAGAAATATGAACTGCCGGCTACTTACCGCTACTTTGCAGTACCTAAGCTGGATAAGGATGCCTTCCTGCAGGCCCAGGTAACACAATGGGAAGACCTTAACCTGCTGCCGGGTACTACCAATATTTTTTATGAAGGCACTTATGTAGGCCAGGGAAATCTGGATGTACGCAATTTGAAAGACACCTTTACTATATCACTGGGCAGGGACAAAAAGATAGTGGTAAAAAGAGACCGCGATACCCAGCGCAGAAGTGTGAAAACAATCGGCACCAATGTGCGCGAGGAATTTTCCTACAGTATCTCTATCCGCAACAATCGTAAGGAAAATATAAACCTTATTATACAGGACCAGATGCCGGTGAGCAATGATAAAGATATTGAGCTCGAAGCCCTGGATAATGGAGGTTCCGCAATAGAAGAGAATACAGGTATAATGAACTGGGATATACAGCTGAAACCCAATGAAACAAAAAAAATGGAGTTTGGCTTTACCGTAAAATATCCCAAAGGTAAAACTGTACTTAATCTGAAATAGCTAACTAAATCCTGCATTCGCGTGTAATAGTTTTAGTAGTGTTTTTATGCGCCTGATTCCTTCAGATTCAGGCGCATTTATTTATTTAAAACCACACGTTTCAACTGACATAAAAATCGATAAACACAGTAATGTAAATTATTGAAAACAACCAAAGTTCTGCTGTCTTAATTACGTCTCTCTAAGTATACCAATCAACCAGATTTTATGAGACACACAACACTTTTTATCGGAGCATTAATTACCATTTTTATAGCCAATGGCGCCTTGGCACAGCCACAGCAAAAACTTAAAATTGAAGAGGCTGTTGTTTTCCTCAATGGGGCAGAACTCACCAGCACATCACAAGTGAATCTGGCTTCTGGAGAAAATGAAATCCTGTTCACGAATGTTGCCGGAGATATTAATACACAGAGTATCACAGTAGGTGCATCGGGTGGCGTGGTTGTAGAGTCTGCTACATTTCAGAATAATTACCTGGGCAAGGATATACTCACTGCACAGGTAAAAGAAATGAAAGACAGCATCGAAATTCTTGCTGCAGCCAAGAAGCCGCTGAATGATCAGCTGACTGTCTTAAATGAACAGCTCTCTTTACTGGCCGCCAACAAAAAGGTTAGTGGCGAAACCAACGGATTATCGGTTACCGAACTTACCAAACTCCTTGACTTGTACAGCACAAGGTATGAGGGCTACCTGAGCCAGAAAGGCCGGCTGGAAGAGTTGCTCAGAAAAACTGATGAGCGGATAGGCAAGTTGAATCAACAGGTAAATGAGGAACAAAAGAAGGGCGTGCAACCCGGCGGGCAGATACTGGTGAAGTTTTATACAAAAGAAGCTACGGCCTCCCTGATTACCATCGACTATGTAGTGCCCAATGCCGGCTGGTCGCCAACCTACGATATTATGGCCGATGCGGTAAACAGACCTATCAAGCTAGCATACAAAGCCAATATTCACCAGAACTGTGGCGTGAACTGGAACAATGTGCGCCTCAGTCTCAGTACCGGCAACCCTAATGAAGGCGTTACTGCGCCAGTACTTAGCCCTGTATATCTGGCTTTTTACAGGCCTCCGGTTGTAAATAATTATCAGAATCAGAGCCGCACGCTCGACAGGACAGAAATTGCTGCAATACCTACTAACCAGGTAACCGACATTGTATCCACTACTACTGGGGTTTACCAATCGCAGAGAGGTAGTAATTATTCTTTGGGTGGTGCCAGAACTTCAGGTACATTATATATCGTAGATGGTGTGCAGGTGCAGGGTAGCGCTGGTGTTCAATCCCAGGATAATGCTACTATTGAGCATTATGTTACTGTAGATAATGCTGGTGTTAACTCCACCTTCGATATAGAGCTTCCCTATACCATACCCTGCGATGGTAAGGAGCACCTTGTGGCAGTGAAGAAGTATGAACTGCCCGCTACTTACCGCTATTATGCAGCTCCTAAACTGGATAAAGATGCATTCCTTCAGGCACAGGTTACCAGTTGGGAAGACCTCAACCTCATGACCGGCCCGACCAATATTTTTTATGAAGGCACTTATGTGGGCCAGGGCACACTCGATCCGCACAGGGTAAAGGATACACTCACTATCTCGCTGGGCAGGGATAAGAAAATAGTGGTAAGGAGAGAACGGGATACAAAGCTGCGCAGTGTAAAATCAATTGGTACCAATGTTAGGGAAACTTTTGCCTACAGCATCATGGTTCGTAATAACCGCAAGGAAAGCATCAATCTTACCATTCAGGATCAGCTACCCGTAAGTAATGATAACAACATAGTACTCGAAGATATCGACGATGGTAATGCAGAAACAGAAGAGAATACCGGCTTTATGAAATGGAATCTGGCTATAGCGCCTAACGAAGTAAAGAACCTAGAGTTTGGTTTTACAGTAAAGTATCCTAAGGGGAAGATAGTAGCGAATCTGAGGTAAGGGTTATTTATTATTAAGGGCAGTTTTCAGCAACCTGAAAAGGCAGTTGAAAACTGCTTTTATCTTTTTGTTTAAGAAACAGACTCATCTGAGACCACTCCATCATCCTTATATTCCAGTATGTCTCCAGGCTGGCAGTTGAGGGCTTTGCATACAGCCCCAAGCGTGGAAAAACGGATGGCCTTACCCTTACTTTGTTTCAGTATAGATAAGTTGACGACAGACACCCCTACCTGCTCCGATAATTCATTAAGGCTCATTTTCCTCCTGGCCATCATTACATCCAGGTTTACTATTATTGACATAGCCAGAGTTGATTAGATAATTAATGAATTTTCGAAGGTTTCCATCATGCGCTCATAATTCTTTTCATTTCTTCCCCACGAAACGATACCAAAGAAACATGCCGAACAGAAATCCACTTTTGACGTTCCGTTATTTTCGGTAATATCTACATAAATATTTTCTCCCCAGGAACAGAAGCTGATAGATGAAGTAGCAAACAAAATGCCCGCTGCCTTATCGGCATGACGAACCTTAAATCCGGCTTCAGTTAAGACCTCTTTCATTTTTTCGAACAAAATGTCTTTTGGCAGATCAAATTGCATTTGATGAAGAATTTTGCTGGTAAGCACATTATACTTGCTGGTGAAGTAAGGCTTGAAGTAAATACTGTTACGCACAATCATACTAAACAGGAATAGCGCAGCAGATATTACAGCAAAACCAATAAACAACTCTGGTGCTTTTTTTAGTATTGTCAGCATCAATACCATGTAAATAGCAAAAATAATCACACTTGTACTTGCAGATTTTTTCATAAAAAGTTTTTTAAAGAGTTTTTAATGATCACAAATGTACAACCAGAATATTGAAAAACAAAAAAAAATTATCGTTTATCGATAAATAATTATCCTTTTGCAGTGAATGCCATCCATAATAGTACGCATTTTACATACCCCGGCTCTTTCGGATTTGTAATCCAATGTCGCTTAATTAAGAAAGCCTGATAGGGTGCAGATGTGATTAGCTGGTGGTGAAACCACCGGTAAGCATACGTAATCCCCAACCACGAAGGTGGTCGAATGTAGGTTTGGTAATTCTTAAAATCCTTAATCAAACGACATTGGATTTATAATCCGAAAGCGAATGGCCGGGGATTTAATATCCCCCGATTTCATCCCTGCATCTACTTCCTGGCCGAGACTCCCCATCAGGACGATGTTTCCTGGTAGCAAAGCAAGCCTGCCAATATAACTGCCCTGCCGGTACTCGGGTCAGGGATTCGCCGTTAATCAACGCAGGAAAGCTGAAAATAATTGAATCAGGCAAATCATGGTTCAGACGCCTATACCTTCACAACCCGGAAATATTATGCCAAGGTATGAGACGAATTTTATCGATCTATTAAGTCTAATTAATGCGCTACCACCCACCCACTCTTACTCCTTAATAAACTTTCTAACCTCAGTTTCATTGATTTTCAGCAGGTAAATACCCGGAGGTAATGAAGCAACATTTATAAGCGCTTTTTCGGCATGGCATACCTGCGAATATACTTTTTGCCCCAGTATGCTTGTAATGATTATGGAATGAATTGTTCCTGTTGCGGTAACATTAAGCTCATCATGAACTGGATTCGGGTAAATACTGACGGCGTTGTAGCTTTCTGTAGCCGGAACCCCGGTCAGCGACTCGCAGGATAATGTAGAAACTGTTACATTAATAGTTACAGCACAGCCATCGGGTAGTGTATAAGATATTGTGGTTGTCCCGGGGGTCACAGGTGTTACATAGCCTGCTGTATTTATGGTAGCTGTCGAAACAGTGCTGCTGTGCCATGTTCCGCCAGGTGTGGCATCACTTAGCGTATCTGTAGCTCCCATGCAGGTTAGTGTATCGCCAGCTATGGGTGATGGAGACAAGTTTACAGTTACTGGCCATGTTGCAGAGCATACTCCTGCCAATGTATAGGTGATTGTCAGAGTACCGGTAGTAATAGGGGTCAGTACACCGGAAAGTGATCCTACCGAGGCTACTGCAGGTGCGCTGCTGGTCCACCGGCCGCCGGTGACGGCATCCGACAAATGAACTGTATCTCCGGTGCATACAGGTGTATGACCGGTAATGGGCCCTGGAACTGGATCAACCGAAAAGGAAGTAGTGGTAAAATTGACCCCATGGGTATAGGTAATAGTAACAACACCTACCGACATTCCTTGTACAATGCCGGTTGTAGCCCCCACGATTGCTATCGAGGTATTACTGCTGGTCCATGTTCCGCCTGGTGTTGTTACGTGCAAAGTATCCTGAACCTCCCCGCACAGATATTTTAAACCGGTTATACTATCATTGAGCGGGCATGTGGGGCAATCGATGTGATACTCAATAACAGGGTATTGAACCATTGCTGCGCCAAAGCCACCTGCTGTCCATGCCCAGTTTGGAATGTATTTCCCACCCCAGCCTGCATCCGTAGAGCCTATAACCTTGAAATAACCTGAATTACTATCGGTACGGGAGTAGGGTGGGAATACAGGCACACCACTGGTACCTGCATATTCTACCTGCGGAGCAAAGGCCCCGTATTTATTGGTGCCTGAAATGTATGTTACAGTATCGAATGGGGTAAATGACGCATCTCCGCTGATAAAGGTTAAAGACATGGAGGCGCAATTGCCAGCCGGTACTGTATAAGGTGTGGTTAATGCAATGACCTGGTCATAAACAGGAGACGCATCGGCGGCGGTTAGTACTATCTTTTGCACATATGGCGCAGTTGGAACTGTCAGATAATGTCCTGCCCGGTTGTTCAGGCTGTCGTGCGGCATGTTGAGGAAGTTGATAGTGTCAGCGCCATACCACGAAAGCCATATCGACCCGTAAAAATAATAATCCGGCAGGTTGGTGGTTCCGGTACCGTTGCCATATACAAAGCTCAGCACCAGGGTATCGTTAATCAGGGGTTTTGCCGGGTTACGCTTATAGCTGCCGTGGATCCGTACCGAATCAATGGTGTATGCATCGCTGTGACGGACGCGTATAGTATTGCCATAAAGAGTAGCGTTGTTCCATGGCCTAACAAATGGATCAAAAGACAAGCCTACCGACACAAAATTATTAGTTTGATAAATGCCGTAAAGAGGGTTTGCGAAAATAGCTGTGGTATCGTTCCAGATATTATAATCGGTATAGGCTACAGTCGTTTCGTTGGCAAGGTACTGGCCATAATTATACCAGCGTTGGCCAGGCTGCGCCGAGCTGTAAAGCGAACAGAAAATAATTGTCAACGATAAAAGCAGGACTTTCTTCATATCAGCTAATTTTTGGTGGTTATGGATATTTGTTTAAACGTGGCCTAAACAAAGATAACATTTTAGTTATTTTTTTCTCTTGCTTATAGAAAAATATTCAGCACAAAAAAAAGCTAATACCAAATAGACATTATAAACCGGCATTGGTATTCTTTGCGGCCTTAAAATTGACGTTTGCATATTGCGCCTTCGCACCTTGGCGTGAGATTTTTTCATGCCGTTCTTTATAGTCTAATCGGTATAAAGAGAGCAGATAACTGTTCCCGTTTTTTATTTTGAGCAAATTCGTTGGTGTAGAATACAAACAATAGCAGACACAAAAATAAAGATCCCGCCGGGAAGGCAGGATCTTTGATATATGCGGAAATGATAGTGTGTGGTTAAACTTTGAAATGCGAAAACGCCTTGTTGGCTTCAGCCATACGGTGGGTATCTTCTTTCTTTTTGAAAGCGCCGCCTTCACCTTTTGCTGCTGCTACTATCTCGTTGGCCAGCTTGTCGGCGATGGTTTTACCATTCCGGTCGCGGCTGTAACGTATGAGCCATTTCATGCTCAGTGATATTTTGCGGTCAGGGCGAACCTCAGAAGGAATCTGGAAGGTAGCGCCACCTATACGGCGGCTGCGAACTTCAACAGCTGGGGTTACGTTGTTCAAAGCGCGTTTCCACACTTCGTAACCTTCTTCGTTGTTCATTTTTGTCACTTTGTCCAGTGCGTCGTAGAAAGCGCCCAATACCACGGTTTTGTTGCCGCCTATCATAAGGCAGTTAACGAAACGGGTTACATTCTTATCGTTGAATTTGGGATCCGGGGCTAACGGAAGTTTCTTTGCTTGTGCCTTTCTCATTTAAAGAGGCTTATATTAAATAGTTATTAAAAATTATTTTTTCTTGGCTGGTGCTGCACCTTTGGCTGCTCCTGCTTTTACTTTTTCTTTCTTTGTACCATATTTACTACGGCTCTTCTTACGGTCTTTTACACCGGCAGTATCGAGGGCGCCGCGCACAATGTGATAACGCACACCTGGAAGATCCTTAACACGACCACCGCGGATAAGCACGATTGAGTGCTCCTGGAGGTTGTGGCCTTCACCCGGGATGTATGCAATCACCTCTACTTTATTGGTAAGGCGCACTTTGGCAACTTTACGGAGGGCAGAGTTTGGTTTCTTTGGCGTTGTTGTATAAACGCGGGTACAAACACCGCGGCGTTGCGGGCAGGAATCCAGTGCACGGCTCTTTGATTTGGCCCTGATCACTTCACGTCCTTTACGTACTAATTGTTGTATTGTAGGCATGCTGAATGCTATGTAATTTTTTAAACGGAGCGCAAAGATAGGGGAATAATTTAAAAGTAAAAACTAAAAATGCAAAAAAGTTTTTATCGGGAAGGGATTTTATTTCTACAGTATTGTGGATTAAGTGCAAATTTAAGAAAAACCTCCGGCTCATATGCTGAGTTCCGGAGGTTTTTGAGTGGATTTTCCTGTTTACCGGATTTTTGATCTCCTGATGTTTGTAGCTTTTTGTTTGAGTTAAAGGCAGGTTTGGAGATGTGATCGCGGTGAAACAGGAATTATTTTTGATTACGGGATGTTTCTGACTTAAAATCTGAAGTGCAGAAGGCCCCATAAAAATGACTGGTAAGCGATAATTACCTTACCATCCTGAATTCATAAACTTCTGGAAGCACTTTTCGTATTGCAACACAGCGCAGGCAATTTTCAGCTATAGCATGTCCATGTTCAGTTTTGCCGCTGAAGGAATACTCTTTGCCTATTTCAAATGATTGTCCTTTGGCAAATTTGCCACCTGTGAGCGCAACAGCCACCAGTTCGTGACCATTTTCAATTGCTTCGCCATGACCGCCGGTATAGATAGCTGCAGGTGGCAGCATTTTCGGACAATGGTAGGCAGAAACTTCCTTGATCAATACAATTGTGAGCATAAAATAAAATTTATTTGTTTGAGTTAAGCTTTCCTACTCTGTTCAAGGCTTTTCGGATTCCCCCTCCCGTTTTGATACCTGTGCGGGGCAGGCCCCGTTTTTTTTAGTGGTTTGAGGGTCTCCACTGTTTGCGCGAACTTCTTATAACGATGGGTTCTGAGACCCCTTGTTTTTTTGTTGTTTGAAGAACTATAAGGGATAATACCAAATGGATATTCTAAACCGGCATTGGTATTCTTTGCGGTCTTAAAAATGACGTTTGCATATTGCGCCTTCGCGCCTTAGTGTGAGATTTTTTCATGCCGTTCTTTCTAGCCTAATGGGTATAATTTCATTTTTCCCCTAGAGCTGATACAAACATACTATGCAGATCAGCTGATGAAAAGATGGAGGTAGCCAACGGCGGAAAAGAGGCGTGAATTGCGGAAACTGAGTAGTGAACGGCGGAAATGAAAAAGTGAAAAACCTCTTTAAGTCGTGCTATAGCCTCTTTATCAGGCTTTTATAAAAACAAATATGTTATTTCAAATTTTGTTTTGTGGGTTAAATACCATTCACGAAATCATTTCCGCCGTTCGTGCTGTGTGGCGGCATTTGGCTACTTACCACTTTTCACCAGCTGCCCGGCATCGTACGTTTGTATCACAAAAACGGAAACAATGAAATCAATCAGCATCTTATTCCTGGCTTTAGCTGCCAGCTTTACTCAGGCAAAAGGCCAGCAGGCATTCAAAAATGTATCGATAGAGCAAGCGGAGCATCATTATGTGGTGCAATTCTCAGTGCCATCTGAGACTAATATATACCAATACCGCATTGAGGCAGGCAACGACAGCACAGATATGGAGGTTACAGGCGTGGTGAAGCCCAGGGGAAACAGCCAGCTGGAGCGGGACTATATGTATGAGACCTTCGACACAGGTTATAAATATTACCGTGTTGTGGCTGTGAGTATGGGCAGCCAGCTGAAATACTCCCATATACTTAGCCGCCCGCCCGCAGATACAAGGCCTGAGCATAACCCTGGTGTACATAAACAAATGGAAACCAATATATTGGCAAGGGGCAACTAATGCAAGGCAAATTATAGTAGATCTCGAGCTATAAACTGACTTTTCATAAGCGCCCCGTGGCGCTTTTATTTTTGGTATATATGAGATATATTGATTCACTAAGATGTAACTTAGACCTGATACAACCATACAGAAAAGAAATTATCTTTAGGCTATGGAAACCGTTTACATTAGTGCTGTAATAGTTGATGATGATGAGTTTTGCTGCTTTCAACTACAGGACCTGATAAAAAAGTACTCATTGGGTATAAACGTTCTGGCTGTGTGCAATTCGGGGGCTGAAGGGCTGATAAAGATAGCAGAACTAAAGCCAGACCTGATATTTCTGGATGTAGAAATGCCGGGAATGAATGGTTTTGAAATGATCAGGAAACTGCCTGCTGGCAACTCTGAGATTATATTTACCACCAGCCACGACCATTATGCCATAAGGGCTATACGTTTTTCGGCGCTCGACTACCTGGTGAAACCCATTGACCCCAATGTGCTTCAGGAGGCTATTAGCCGGCTGAAAGATAAACTGAACACTAAACCAACCACTGAACCCCGCCCCTTGGAAATAATGGGTATACCCGCCGAGAAGAAACTGAACAACCTGGCAGTGCCTACTATGGAGGGGCTGCTGTTTGTGGGCCTGCAGGATATAGTGCGCTGCGAAAGCGATGACAAGTACACGAAAATATTTACAGTTGATAAAAAAATGATCATGGCCAGCCGCACCATGGGCGATTTTGAAACCATACTGGAGCCGCATGGGTTTTTCCGCATACACAAATCATATCTCATTAACCTGAAACACCTAAAAAAATACCTGCGCGGCGATGGTGGCCAGGTAGTAATGACCGATGGCTCTACACTGGATGTGAGCCGGAGGAAGAAGGATGAACTGATGGAATTGGTTGGGCAGTTTTAGGTCAAATAATTAAAATAATTTCAGGATTTTATTCGGCCCGGATAGGAGGTCGCTAATTGTTTCATTCGTAATGAAATCTAAGGGAGATAATCTCTATAGTATTTTTATCTTGTACCCGATACACAATTCTATGTTCCTGTTTGATTCGTCTCGACCAGCAACCATGTAAGTCGTATTTCAGCGGTTCAGGTTTACCAATACCTGAAAAGGGTGTATCTTCAATAGATTGGATTAATGCAGTAATCCGGTTCAATACTTTTTTATCTCCGGACTTTTTCCAGAACTGGATATCTTCCTGTACAGCAGGTGCATAAATTATTTCCAAAGGTCAGCTGTTTTAATAGCCTTACCTTTCCCATTATTTAGCTGGTTAATACCTTTAAGAATATGTTTGCGGTTAGCCTCATTTGAAAGGAGATGGTCAGTATCCGTTTTAGTGGCGTTCTTTGTTAATAAAGCCTTTACTTTTTTCAATACAATATCACTCTCTGTATTGAGTAACAACTGCATAAGTTCCAGTTTTTCAGCCTGAATATTCATAGTACAAAATTAAGAAATGATTTTCAATTTGAAACAACAGAATATTAAAAATTACCTGCGCGGCGATGGTGGCCAGGTAGTAATGGCCGATGGCTCGACTGGATGTGAGCCGGAGGAAGAAGGATGAACTGATGGAATTGGTGGGGCTGTTTTAGGAAAGCATCAAATCTGTTTGTCTTCTTGAAAATGCAAATAAAAAGACTTTTATGATAATCCATAACGACTATGGATTATTTATTTGGGATAAAAGAGGTTTCATTCTTAATCTAGCCTGTTTTCTGCTGCCATTCACGAAATAATTCCCGCCGTTCACTTCTCGGTATCGCCATTGACTACTTTATGCTTTTTACCGGCTGCAGGGCATCGTACGTTTGTATCACAAAAAAGGAAACAAATGAGATCTCTCAGCATAATTATCCTGGCAATAGCAGCCAGCTACATACAGGCAAAAGGACAGCAGGCATTTAAAAATGCTACTATACAGCAAACAGAAAACCATTATGTGGTGAGCTTCTCGGTGCCCAATGAAGTTAACATTTACCAGTACCGCATAGAGGCTGGCAACGACAGCACCCGGATGGAAGTAACCGGCGTGATAAAACCAAAAGGCAACAGTGTAATGGAGCGCAGCTACCAGTATGAAACCTTTGATACAGCATATAAGTATTACCGGGTTGCAGCAGTGGGCATGGGTAGCCAGCTCATGTACTCAGCGATACTGAGCAGGCAAAATTCAGATACAAAGCCGGGTGCTCAGCCCTGCGCCCCAAAGCAGTGTGAAACTAATGTGATTGCAAGGGGGAATTAATGGATATAACGCTAGGTTTGATACTCTATCATTCTAAAATACTGACCATTTTTCAAGCTGCATTTATTCGTAATATTGTAAATAATTTTGCAATAAAAAGTGGAAACTCAACAAATAACATGTGTTTCACAACATTTTAGGCTCATTTCAAAACATTTTCGTAATGAGTATTAATATATTTGTACCTTACAGCTGGGAATAATCATAAACAAGTGCGGTAGATTTAAATAAAAATACATTTGCCTGCTTTTGTCTTAATATTATTTGTTTGAATTACACAGATTTTACTAAATTGAATTAGGAGAAGCTAATTTCGCTGAATATCGGCGCTATCATAAAGGAACAAAACCTGAACGCACAGGGGAGCTATGCGGAAGGCGGATTCTGAAAAGCCTAAATAATAGAGTAGGAAAAAATTAATGTTTTTTTATGCAAGAAGGACAACAGAAAAACACAGGCGGTATACCAACATCAGGTGGAAGTGACCAAGATCATGACAATCACCATCATCATGATGATTATGATGGCGGGGGAACTACAAACTGGACATGCACCCGTTGCGGTCTTCAAATGGCTACAAGCAATGGTACTGGTAATAAGCCGGTGCCTCCGCGGTCAGATGCCAACCTTTTTCCTATTTTCTTAACTGCTAACCAAGGCACAAGTTGGGAACCAGTACCGCCATTATTGGGAGATTTGCAACACAACTGGGGCTGGAGCGACACATATAATGTATATATGTGTAACCTATGCGGTCTGACAGACCAAACTAATCAGCCTAATGGGAATCCTCCACCTGCCCAATCACAATTTTTTGCCGCATCAGATTTTTGTCATAAATGGGTTGGTCAACCATCGTAGCGTGTATACGGTCTGTTTGTGTAATGTATAAATAAGGTATATTAGAGCGGCGAAAAAAGATCATTTCATGCCTCTATAAACGTATAAAAGTTCCTAAACCGGAACTTTTATACGTTTATGAAAAACGTTTTCTTTTATTTCAGACGATCAAAATGAAACGGATACTATTATTGTTGTTTGGTTTCCTGGCTATGCATGCTTATGCCCAGCCTAAAATGGGGAAGGAATTCATTGATTCCTTGACAAAAGAGCTGAATTCCACCAGCCCGCCTAAAGCAGACTCGTTAAAAACTGCTATACTGGTAGAATTATGTTTTGATTACTATGCTATTAATCCTGATAAAGGCATACAATATGGCCTACAGGGCCTGGAGATAGCCCAAAATTCAAACCTGAAAAACCAGGCTTCCCTTGCTTACAACTACCTGGGCGCCAACTATTGTGTAAAGGGAGACTATCCGAATGCATTTAATTGCTGGCTAAAATCGTTGAGCCTGAGTGAAGAACTTGGAAATAAAAAAAGGGTTGCAAGTACCTCAAAAAATATTGGGAGGATATATGTGCAGCAAAAGGACATCAATAATGCTTTAAAATATTATAACAACGCACTGGCCATCTATGAGGAAATAAAGGACACCATGGATATCCCACCTGTATGGGGGGATATCGGTAGTGCATATGCTGCTCTAGACAATTATCCGCTTGCGCTCGAATATTATTATAAAGCGCTTGAAAAAAACAAAAAATATAGTAATAAAATTTATACTATTAATAATATTGGTAATATAGGGTTGGTATTGATGGAACAAGGGAAAGATTACCAGGGTGCCCTTGAAAATTTATTCCTGGCGCTGAAGATGAATGAGGAAATAGGTGATGTGTACAATTCATTAATTAATTTGGGCAACATTGGGCTAAGTTATCTTTCCATTGCCAAGGATACAACAGGCAAGATCAAAAGAAGTGATTTG
This sequence comes from uncultured Bacteroidota bacterium, assembly GCA_903904855.1. Lineage (GTDB taxonomy): Bacteria > Bacteroidota > Bacteroidia > Chitinophagales > Chitinophagaceae > Nemorincola. Next base: position 34,203 of record CAIVEH010000056.1, read on the forward strand.
ATACCGTTTGGTAAGGCTGCTAACCTCAGTAAGTCTATCGAATATTTTGATAAATGCATAGCATTGTGTAAGAAAACCTCTGATCTATATAACTTTGAGGTATATAGTGAAAAAGTTTCTCAGGCACATGAATTAGTAGGAAACTATAAATCCGCCCTTGAAAATTATAAACAATATGTAAAAGCAAAAGATTCTGTATTTAATATTGCGAACAATACGAAAATCACTAACCTCGAAACCAAGCGTGCGGTAGAACTTAAAGACAAGCAAATAGAAATAGACAAGCTGGAAGTAGCCAAAAAGAAAAATGAGCGTTGGTTTCTGATGGCAGGCATAGGTGGGCTACTGGTGATAGTAACGATCAGTATCAGGAATAACCGTAAACAAAAGGTGTATACTGTTTTGCTGCAAAAAGAAAAAGAACAGGTTTCGGCTGAAAAGGAAAACGCTGTGCAGCAGAGGTTGCGGGCTGAGCAAAGCGAGGCGTTCAAGCAGCAGTTTCTGGCCAATATGAGCCATGAGATACGCACGCCTATGAATGCCGTAATGGGTATGACCAGCCTGGCGTTGGATACCGGTGTGCCGGAGAAACAGAAAATGTACCTGGAGGGGATCAAAAAATCATCAGATAATCTGCTGCACATCATCAATGATATTCTCGACCTCTCGAAGATAGAAGCGGGCAAGATGGAGCTGGAGGAGATCGACTTTTCGCTGGCCGGCACACTGGAGCAGGTGAAGCAGGTGCTGAGCTACCGGGCCGAGGAAAAGGGGCTGCAACTGATTACTTACATAGACCCGGCTGTGCCTGATGTGGCTATTGGCGACCCGGTGAGGCTGGGGCAGGCGCTGCTGAACCTGGCAGGCAATGGCATAAAATTTACAGAGCAGGGCAGCGTGAGCATAGAAGTGAAGCAGCTAACCGAAGGTGTGCGGTTTTCGGTAACGGATACGGGCATAGGCATACCCAGGGATAAACTGGAACTGGTGTTTGAAAAATTTTCGCAGGCCAACAGCTCAGATACCCGGAAGTTTGGCGGTACTGGGCTGGGGCTCAGTATCAGTCAGCAACTGGTGGAGCTGATGGGCGGGCATATAGGTATAGAAAGTGAGGAGGGGTCAGGCACAACTTTTTCGTTTATACTGAACCTGCCCATCGGATCGGAGGAAAGGCTGAAACAGCGGCTGGCTGCTGAGGAAGATGTGGATGGCAGCGCGCTGAATGGCCTTAGCATATTGGTAGTAGATGATAATGAGTATAACCGCATAGTGGCACGCGATACACTGGAAGCAAAGGCTAAGGTAAAGATTGATACCGTGGCCAGCGCCAAAGAAGGGCTGGCGCTGCTGCAGCAAAAACACTATGATGTGGTGCTGATGGATGTGCAGATGCCTGTGATGAATGGCTTTGATGCCACCCGCTACATAAGGGAACAAATGGACGTACCGGTAAAAAATATACCGGTAATAGCGCTCACGGCATCGGTACTGCGCACCGATCTGGACAAATGCAAGGCTGCGGGGATGAACCTCTATGTATCTAAACCATTTAAGGCCAGTCAGCTTATTGGCGCTATTGCTGAGGTGCTGGGGCTGAGTGGAGGAACTAAAAGACCAGCTCCGGTAATAGTGAAGGGAGTAGCGGCCGGTACAGTAACTGATCTAACCTACCTGACCACCTACTGCGAAAGTGATAAGGACCGAATAGCAGGATATGTAAAAATGTACCTTAAGGCCGCAGCGGGTTTTGAAGAAAAGGCAAGGGCTGCAATTGCCTCATGCAAGGCGGAAGATGCTGCAGCGCTGGCTCATGCGTTTAAACCCAAGTGGACAATGATGGGAATGGCCCAAAGTATAGATCTTGGCCAGAAAATTGAGTATATGAGCAAGGAGCTGGGCAATGAACCGCATATTAAGAAAAGTCTGGAAGAGCTTATTGTTTACAATAATCAATCGATAATAGAACTGCAGGCGTGATGGAAAATAGTGAACACCAGGAAAAGTGATTTTTTAAGAGAGTGGTGCAAATGGATCTGTTTCCGTGATTCAGAGAAAGAGACGAAATCTTCTGACTATTTTGAAACTTTGTGATGTTTTAACCTGTTTTTGGTTATCTGAAATACGAATGGATCAAGTTGAAAAGTAGAGGGAACCAGTTAAAACGATAGAATCCTCCTGATGCTCATCTAACGGTTTTATTCCTCTCCCGTTTGCAACGGTAATCGATGCAGTGCGTTTGCATTACGCACATAACTTACATACCAATACTTCAGTATTTCACGCTCCAAAAAATAAATATGCTAAAATATTTGGAAATTTGAATTGCTTATTGTACATTTGTCCAGAATTTAATCATAAATAACAGATTATATAACTATGAAGTCATCTAAATTCCACATTATCTGTTGCAAATCGGATATAGAATTTGCGAATCTGCAGCAAATAAATAGGTAGATAATGTAGAACAGACACTCTAGCCAAGCAGCACTGTAATTCGAATAAAATTATGCATTGTAATATTTGATGGCTTTGCGGTCTTGCTTTTATATAATACCTATTATCAATTGATTGGTTTGCGGCTTTGCT
>CAIVEH010000057.1 GCA_903904855.1 uncultured Bacteroidota bacterium
ACATGACCTTCCTCTACCCCGCGCTCATCAATTGACAACGGCGTTTGTATCCTATATACATGGTTATAATCATTCTCCCTTTCTCTATATTGTGCGCTTGTTCTTATTGAATCAAGCTGAAATTTTTTCTCCTTAATTAGCCAGCCAATAGAGCTATCAATCGAAACCCCAATTTTAAAAACTCCAAGGCCACATATTTTGTTTTCATCAAACTTAGGATGCAATACAGTTTCTTCAGTAGCGGCTTCGTTATCCTTAATTAGTGAATGTTGATAGGCAGTTGCCCCACCCTCATTTTTTTTCTGTGCTGAGTTACATGCCATTAAACCCATTACTGCCAAAACCGTTAAACAACTTATAGTTTTCATATCTAAATTTTAAACCAAAATATAGCTATTTTTTGTGGAATGCAATTTCAATTAGAGGCAAAAAATATTTAGTTACTTGGCCTTATGTATGCAGTTAATTAGGTACAATAAATTAGTAGACTCAATATCGTTTAACACATAATCACGGTTTCCATAACGTGTTTCAAACTGTATCGAACTTATTTTTGTGTGTTGAAGTTTTTCCAGATTCGGGTCTGCGGTACTTTTCTCAGACGTATAGACCGGCGCAAACCAAATAATATAGTTCCCCTCAAAATTATTATCATCAATATTTTTATAGGCAATCGTGGTTTTATCCGCAAAAGTAAAAGTAACCTGCGCCTCTTTATCTACCCGTACTATTGAATCAATTGTTAAGTCCACAGTCAAGTTATCCTGATAATCCTTATCAAATGTTTCTTTATGGAAATTTATTTTTAACACAGGTTTTAAGGTATTTTTAACAAGCAAATTTTCTTTGGTCACAATAGTACCTGTTGCCCCTATCATGTAAAACAACATTTTGCAATCGGGGGTGGGTACGCCGGTCAAACTGACCACCTAAGGCCGGAGCAAATTGACCACTGATTTTGCTGGCGAAGATTTTAGAAGTTCATGCATTATTGGATGGTTAAAAAAATATGGTTTTTAATGTCAGATTCTCGTCAATTCGGGGCTGTTTTCTGATTTTTTTCTGAGCGACTCTCCTTTTAAGTCTAACCTGTGTGCTTCATGGATAATTCTATCCAGTATAGCATCAGCCACAGTTTTTTCTCCGATTACATCATGCCACTTATTGACAGGAACCTGCGATGTAATAATAGTGGAACTTTTGCCGTGCCGGTCTTCTATTATTTCCATGAGTGCTGCGCGGCTGGGTCCGTCTAAGGGTGTTATTCCAAAGTCATCCAGTATTAATAGGTGCTGCCGCTCTATTTTTGCTACGTCCTTCAGGTAAGAACCATCGGCTTTAGCCATTTTCAGTTTACCAAAAAGCTTGGCTGTATTATAGTAGGCTACTCTGTATCCCTGGCTGCAAGCCTGGTGGCCTAAAGCAGAAGCAATATAGCTTTTGCCTATACCAGTACTACCGGTAATCAGGATGTTCTCGTGCTTGTCAATAAACTGGCACTCCGCAAAGCGCATGATAAGGTTCTTGTCAATGTTGCGGTCTGTATGATAGTTCAGTTCTTCCAGCACAGCCTTGTATCTGAACCGGGCATTCTTCAGGTGCCTTTCTATATTCCTGTTTTGCCGGTCGTCCCATTCTGCGTCAATAAGGGTAGCAATCATTTCATCGGCAGTGTAGTCTTCTTTCCTGCCTGATTCAAAGCTGGTTTTAAAGGACCGGAACATGCCGAAGAACTTCATCTTCCGCATTTTTTCTAACGTCGTTGCATTCATTGTTTTCTGTTTTTAGGTGATTTATAATTGGTTTACTGGTAATAATCTTCGCCACGTATATTCTCGTGCAGGGGCATTTCTAACTGCTTGTTTTCATCGGTCTCGTCGCAATGATCCATTTGTTTTTCAAGGATAGTCTGGATGGTCTTGTAGTTATAGATACCATAGCCCAGTGCCCGTTGGCAGGCTTTTATCAGCCGTTCATTACCCACTTTCTTTGCGAAGCTTAATATGCCTACACATGATTTGTAGGCTTGTTCCGGGTGCTGTTTGCGGTCCAGTATTTTCAGGATATAGAGGCGTACATCTTCGTGTATTCCCCCGGCCCAGCCTAAAAAGCGTTCTGGTGTCCAGTCGCTCACGAACCGGTGTTCAGAGGCCAGGTGGTCTTTCTCAGTAGTGTAGTTATAGGGGCTCTTGGTGCGAAGATGTACCGCAATCCGTTCGTAGTTATAGAACACCTCTACGGTGCTACGTGAGTACATCAGCTTTACCTTTTTACCAATGAAGCGGAAGGGGACACTGTAGTAATGTTTATCAGCGCTCATGGATACATGGCCGTTCTTCATTACAGTAGCAAAGAGCTGTTTCTTTAGCTCATAGCGTAGCGGGGGCAGTGGAGCAAGTGTTGCGCGTTCTACTTCTTCAAACTGTTGCCTGCGGTTGTAGTTGCGGCCTTTAAGCGGGGTAAGATTATGCACCTCCAGGGCGACCAGTATGGCTTGGTTAAGCTCTTCAAGGGTAAAGTATTGGTTAGGCCGCACCTTGGTGTAGATGCGGGTGTAAATAATTTTTACAGCCCCTTCCACCAGTGCCTTATCCTTGGGGCGATAAGCCCTGGCCGGTAATATGGTAGTGCTGTAATGTTCAGCAAAGTCAGCGAACGTTTCATTTAAAACCGGCTCGTATTTACTGCTTTTGATAACGGCTGATTTTAGATTGTCAGGAACTATCGCAGCAGGAACACCGCCATAGTAGTGAAGCGCACCTTCACAGGCCCCGATAAAATCTTCTTTCTGCTGGCTCATAACAGCCTCAACGTAAGTAAGCTGACTGGCCCCGAGAATCGCTACAAACACTTCTACAGCCTGTATTTCACCGGTTTGTTTATCAACGATACTCAGCTTGTCACCGGCAAAGTCTACATACAGCTTATCACCGGCTTTATGCTCTATGTGCATGCTGGGATTTACCTGTGCTTTCCATTTGGCAAAATAGCTTTTGTATTGACTCAGACTATAACCGTCAGGGTGCTTTTTCCGGTAGTCCGTCCATAGCAAAAGCCGGGTCATGCCTTTGCGTTTTAGCTCTTTATCCATTGCCGGAAAAAGATTGAATAAAGTTTGCAGTTTGGGAGTGATGGGCTTCTCTTCGGGCTTGATAAAAAGGTCTTCCAGGTCTTTGTCGCTTAGCTCATTGATTTCTTTAAAACTAAGTCCGCTACGTTCAAATTCCTTTAAATACTTCTTCAGTGTATTGCGCGATACACCGGTATGATTAGCTATTAGTAGCTTATTACGGCCTTGCGAATGAAGGCGGAGAATGTGTCTTATTTTACTCATGATTATCGGATTATTGGCCATTCTCGTCAGTTGTTTGAGGCAACTTAGAGTATGGTTCCGCTAATGCATGAACTTATCTTTTCAGGTGGTCAGTTTGGTCCGGCCTTGGGTGGTCAATTTGAACCGGCCAAGGTGGTCAGCTTGCTCCGGCCTTAGGTGGTCAATTTGACCGGCGCTTCCAACATGGCA
>CAIVEH010000058.1 GCA_903904855.1 uncultured Bacteroidota bacterium
CCGGACAGTTCAAATCGGATCATGGCGCAGATTGTTTTGTCGTCCTAAGGTCTGTTATTGATACAACCATAAAGGCTGGACAAAATGTTTTGAATGCACTCAGGCTTGTAGCTCTGTATGGGGCTGAATAGTTACCATTTTTTTAGATGTTTTGTGTTGGGATATTTGAAAGGCCAATAGCTTGATGATGTTGAAGCGTGCTATGGCCACTGAAGCTACATAGATGAAATAAAGCCCGGACAACAATCTTATGGGTTCTATATCAACCTATCTCCTCATCACATCTCTCTTTCTCCTACCTTTACATTGCTTTTTGCTTCAAATGGAGATTAACAACAGGGATCGGGGGAAGGTATGGCTGCCACTGCTATGTGCACTTGTGCTTATAGCAGGTATGATACTGGGCTTCAATCTACGGGATACACTGCGCAGCAAAAGGGATATATCGACCGTAATAGCACGAAACGACCGGCTGGATGATATTATAGATCTGGTAGATGAAAAGTATGTAGATACGGTAAACAATAACCTGCTTTATAAAGATGCGGTTTCGGGTATCCTCAAATCGCTGGACCCGCATACGGTATATATACCCGCCGATGAGGTGGAGGGCGTAAACGAAGGACTGGAAGGCGGGTTTTCGGGTATTGGCGTTGAGTTTTCGGTATTGCGCGATACCATTGAAGTTACAGCAGTGATAGATAAGGGCCCGGCAGCTACTGCTGGTGTGCAGGTTGGCGATCAGCTGATAAAAGTGGAAGATACACTTGTAGCCGGCATACATATAACGTCTGAACGCATAACGCACCTGCTGAAGGGCAAGCCGCAATCGGTGGTAGCTGTAACTGTTAAGAACAGCGGTGGAGCGCTGAAAACCATGTCGATATCGCGGGGGCTGATACCTACCTCCAGCATTGAGGCAAGTATTATGCTCGATGACCATACTGGTTTTATAAAGATCAGCAGGTTCAGCGCCACAACCGCCGGAGAGTTCAAAAATGCGCTGAAAAAGCTGCAAACTTCCGGCGCCCGGCAACTGGTTTTAGACCTCAGAGATAATCCCGGCGGCTACCTGGATGCGGCCACCTCTATTGCCGATAATTTTCTGGATGGCGACAAACTGGTTGTCTTCACTACCGGATCTCATGCGCCCAAAACAGAATACCGTGCCAAAGAAAAGGGCATGTTCGAGACCGGGCGGCTGGTGATACTGGTGGATGAAGGTTCGGCATCGGCCAGCGAGATACTTGCAGGCGCCATTCAGGACTGGGACAGGGGTGTGATTATTGGTCGCCGGACCTATGGCAAAGGGCTGGTACAGGAGCAATATGAGCTACCGGATGGCGCTGCGCTGCGCCTCACAGTGGCCCGGTACTTTACGCCATCGGGCAGGTGCATACAGCGTTCGTTTGCACAGGGCAAACAAGCCTATTACCATGACTATGAAAAACGCCTGGAAGATGGCGAGCTTACCGGCAACGACTCGGTGAGCAGCAGTGATACCATTCCTTTTTATACCGCCAACCACCGGCTAGTATATGGCGGCGGCGGCATAAAACCCGATGTATATGTGCCCTACGATACCACCCGTTTTTCGCTCACATTCCGCAACCTGATCTTCAGCCCCGGACTGAAAACTGTGATCACCGACTACTTTCTGCAAAACAGGTCGCGGCTCAAATACAGCAGTATCAATGAATTCACCCGGTCGTTCGACGGGCAGGAACAGATAGCAGGCACCTACCTTGCCAGCCTGGAGCCGGGTCCGAGGAAACTGCTAATAAAGGAACTCGCCAGGCCGGTGAATAAAGATTTTATGCACCTGCAGATCAAGGCCCGCCTTGCCCGGTTCCTGTTTCAGGATAATGGCTACTACACCTTCAGCGTTCAGGACGATGATGTGGTAAAGAAAGCCCTTACTGTAATAGGCAGCGATCTGTACTCAAAGATTATAGGCCGGAAGTGAGTCCATCCATTGTATGTTGTCTTTGTTGCTGGCATCGGCACAATAGGTCTGGTGGCCATTGGTAAGCAGCCAGTAGCTGCACTGCACTGTGCCCTGGTAGCTGAGCAGCTGATGCAATGTATGCTCGGTAACCGGCACTTCGGGCGCTTTGCATTCGGCCAGCAGCCAGGGCTTATGAGTGCGGTCGTATACCACGATATCAAACCGCTTGTTGAGTTTGCCCACCGCAATTGATTTCTCTACCGCTATCAGGGCTACAGGGTACTGCAGTGTACTGATGAGGTATTGCAACAGGTACTGCCTCACATGCTCTTCGGGGGTTAGTATCACCCATTTTTTGCGCACAGGGTCGAAGACGGAAGTTTTGCCCTCGGTCTGGCGTAGTTTCAATTGCAATTTTGAAAAATCAAAAGAGATCATTTGTCTAAAGTAAAACAATTATTATTTCCTGTGGCAGGAAGTACTGTTAATACCGAATAGACTATAAAGAACGGCATGAAAAAATCTCACGCTAAGGCGCGAAGGCGCAATATGCAAATGTCATTTTTAAGGCCGCAAAGAATACCAATGCCGATTTATAATGGTTATTTTGTATAAGCCTTATTTGGTGGATTTGCATCGGGCCGTCTGTCTGTCACATAAATGCCGATTAAGCTATCTTTCAGATTTCAGGCGGGTACTGATGCTATAGGTATAATTTTGAAAATGCAGAACTATTAGCTAAATTTGCAATGCAATATAATAGGCCAATGACCAGTGCACAACTATACTCACAATTTTCAACACTTCCGGATGCTATGAAAACGGAAGTGGCTGATTTTATTGCCTTTCTGCAGCAAAAAGCTAAGGTTGAGAAAAAAAGTAAGGATCGTCCATTCGGCATAGCTAAGGGTTTAATTAAAATAGCTGATGATTTTGATGAACCATTGGATGACTTCAAAGACTACATGTAATGCGCTACCTGCTGGATACACATGCATTTCTCTGGTTTCTGGAAACATGACCCACCTATCTATTATCCTATTCTTATTATCAATCCGATAATTATTATGTTATCACTAACTTTGCGGCCATGAGCAGACAAGGCAAGGTTTTGGTGGCTATGAGCGGGGGTATAGACAGTACTATAGCTGCGCTGATGCTGCATAACCAGGGTTATGAGGTGGTGGGCATTACCATGAAAACATGGGATTATGCATCGGCAGGTGGAGCTGGGAAGAAAGAAACGGGCTGCTGCAACCTCGATTCGTTTAACGATGCCCGTATGGCGGCAGTGCAGCATGGGTTTCCGCACTATGTGCTGGATATAAGGGAAGAATTCGGGAGCCATGTGGTAGAGAATTTTGTAGAAGAATATATAGCTGGCCGCACGCCTAATCCGTGTGTGCTGTGCAATACACATATAAAATGGGCAGCGCTGCTGAAGCGTGCCAATGCGCTTGATTGCGAGTTTATAGCCACCGGGCATTATGTAAAGGTGCGGGAAGAAAACAGCCGATATGTGCTCTCCAAAGCCCGCGACCTGACCAAAGACCAGAGCTATGTGCTGTGGGGCCTGGGGCAGGATTGCCTCTCAAGAAGTATTTACCCATTAGGAGACCTGCTCAAGACCGAAGTCCGGCAGATGGCTCATGATATGGGCTATAAAGAACTGGCTACCAAGGCCGAAAGTTTTGAAATATGTTTTGTGCCTGATAACGACTATCGTGGTTTTCTGAAAAGGAATGTGGAAGGGCTGGAAGAAAGAGTGAAGGGCGGCAATTTTGTAACGGCCGATGGCAAAGTGGTGGGCAAGCACAACGGCTACCCTTTCTACACCATTGGCCAGCGCAAGGGACTCGATATTGCATTCGGCAAGCCTATGTTTGTAACCAATATCTTCCCCGATACAAATACCGTGGTGCTTGGCGAAGCCCACGAACTGCAACAGGACGAAATGACCGTTCGCGGCCTGAATATGGTGAAATATGACACCATAACTCCCGGAATGACCGCTGTTACCAAAATACGCTACCGCGACCCTGGCATGGAAAGCCTGCTTACGCCAATACCCGGCGGTGTGCATGTAGATTTCCATCATGCGGTGAGCAGTATTGCGCCTGGGCAGTCGGCGGTGTTTTATGAGGGGGATGATGTTATATCTGGAGGGATTATACAGAAGGAAATTTAGATGTTGATAGGCTAATAAATCAGCATTTGAACTAATGAAATTCCATACTCTTAAGTAATAAATAATAATATTATTCTATAAATATAGCAATTGTACCTTGAAGTTATTTTGTGGCAATCCCATTTCCCCAACTTTAACCTTTAATAAATCTTTAAAACGTACTTTTGCACTCTAAATTTTGCAAAATGCCAGGAACTGAATTATTCGGCAGCGAAGAGCGCAAAGAAATCAATGACGTATTGGAAACAGGTATGCTGTTCCGGTACAATAACGACCAGCAACGCAATGGTATCTGGAAGGCCCGCGAATTTGAGGCTGAAGTGAGAAAGATAACCGGCGCCAAGTATGCCCATGCAGTTTCGAACGGCTCGGCTGCCATAGCTATTGCACTGGCTTCGGCAGGAATAGGTGCGGGAGATGAGGTGATCTGTCCGCCGTTTACGTTTATAGCCAGTATTGAGGCTGTTTTATGGATTGGCGCTATACCGGTTTTTGCTGAGATTGATGAGACTTTGTGCCTGAGCGCTGAGGGAATCAGAAATGCCATCACCCCTAAAACCAAGGGCGTATGCCTTGTGCATATGTGCGGCACCATGGCCGATATGGATGGCATTATGGCTGTGGTAAGGGAACATAACCTGATACTGGTAGAAGATGCAGGGCAGGCTTTCGGGGCTTCTTATAAGGGTACTTCGGTAGGGCTGTTTGGCAAGACAGGTAGTTTCTCTTTCGACTTTTTCAAGATAGCTACTGCGGGCGAAGGCGGTATCTTTATAACCAATGACGAGGCGACCTATAAAATTGCAGACGCCTACTCCGATCACGGTCATAACCATGTGGGTAATAACAGGGGTATGGAGCAGCATCCTGTGCTGGGTTTCAACTATCGTATCAGCGAACTTCATGCTGCTGTGGGACTGGCCCAGACACGCAAAGTGCCGCATATACGCGAGGTGAACAATAAGCATAAAAAAGCCCTGACCGAAATACTCTCGCAAACTGAAGGAATAACTTTCGCTCACCTATCTGATCCGGATGGTGATTCGGCAACTTTCCTTAACTTTTTCCTGCCAGATACTGAGACTGCAAAACGCACAGTGGATGAGATGAACAAAGCAGGAATAGGCGGGTTCAACTACTGGTTCCTGAATATGTACCACTTCATCAATCAGTGGGACCACCTGAAAACCATGCAGACCGCTTCTAAACTACCCGCACAGGTATTTGGTATGTCGCAGGATTATACCACACTTGAATTGCCAAAGTCGCAGGAAGTGATAGGCAGGCTGATATCGTTTGGTATCCGCTGTACCTGGACAGATGAAGATGTTGTGGCGCTGGCGAATAATATTGCAACTTGTGCAAAGAAAGCAATGCAGGTTGCTGTAATGGCTTAATAACAATGGCTTTTTACAAAAGAAGTTTTACCACTAAGGGCACGAGGGGAATCACGAAGGGCACAAAATTTTATGGATCGATGAGGTGATCGGGGGCACAAAGTTAGTTTTAGGAAAAGTGATTTTTATCCTGTTTTAGGGAACAAAATTAACTAAAGAGTTCAGGAAACATAGCCCACGGTTTCAACCGTGGGAAAAAAGATAAACAGATGAATTATAACCGTTTCAACGGTTTATTGTTCGCAGGTAAACGGTTGAAACCGTTGTGTTAATAATGTATTTTTCGCACCCACGGTTGAAACCGTGGGCTATGTAAATAGAATAATTTTTTGGTAAATGAAATTGCCATTTATAGTTTAATTTTTTATTCAGGATACATGCATAAGAATTTCAAGAACATAGATAAGGTTGTTTTCGGCAGGGGCAGCTTCTCGGAGATGGAGGGCATACTGGCTGAGAAACGCAATGACAATGACAAGTTCTTTCTTTTTGTAGTTGATAAATATTTTGAAGGAAAGGAACTTGCGAAACGCATACCCGCTGCAACCAATGATGTGGTGCGGTTTATAGACGTTGATCCGCATGAGCCGACTACCGATCAGATTGATAGTCTGCGGGATGAAATTTTAGCTGGTCATGGCTTGCCTGCTGGAGTAATTGGCATAGGCGGTGGCAGCATTATGGATATTGCCAAGGCAGTATCGCTGATGTTTACCAATGAGGGCTCATCTACCCTATACCAAGGATTGAACCTGATCAAAAAACCGGGTATCTATCACCTGGGGGTACCTACCATTTCAGGTACAGGGGCTGAAGTATCTATGACAGCAGTACTGACCGGGCCAGTAAAAAAACTGGGCCTAAAATGCGACTGGACTGTTTTCAACCAGGTAATCTTAGATCCTGAGTTAATCGCTTCTGTACCTGTTGACAAATGGCTGTATACGGGTATGGATACTTACATTCACTGTATAGAATCGGAAAACGGCATTAAGAACAACGCCTATAGCCATGCCTATGCTGAACAAGCATTGAAACTTTGCCGGGAGATTTACCTGGGCGATAATGCAGGACAGACAGCAGAGAATGATGATAAACTGATGGTGGCCTCTATGATGGGCGGGCTGAGCCTTACCTATTCGGAAGTAGGTGTTTGTCATGCAATGTCGTACGGGTTGTCAAAGATATTCGGAGAGAAACATTGCTATGCCAACTGTCTGGTATTTCAGCACCTGGATGAATTTTATGGCGAAGGTGTTACAGAATTGAAGCAGATGCTGGTAAAGCACAATATTACTTTGCCACAGGGCCTGAGCAAAAACTGGAGCGATGCCGAAATAACTGCGATGGCTGAAGTAGCCTACAACCTGCCGTTTATGTGGCATCATGCAATTGGTGATGATTGGAAGGAAAAAGTGAATATTGATTTCATAAAGGATTTGTATAAAAGACTTTAATTAATAACTTAAGTGTGCCACACCTTTGAGGTATGGCACACTTCCGGATAAAAAATTTATTATGAGTGCAAAAAAAGTAATGGTTGGCGATATAACCTGCGGTGCAGATGAATTGTTTCTCATCTCCGGCCCATGTGTTATAGAAGATGAAATGATAATGATGAAAACGGCTGAAAAGCTGAAGGAAGTGAGCGCAAAGCTCAACATTCCGATCATCTACAAATCATCCTTCCTGAAAGACAACCGCAGCAGCCTGAAGTATTATGATGGCCCCGGACTTGTGGAGGGTATGAAAATACTGGCCAAAATCAAAGAGCAATTCGGGTTTACCTTGCTTACCGACATCCATTATCCCGATCATGCTGCTCCTGTAGCTGAGGTATGCGATGTGCTGCAGATACCTGCTTACCTCTGTATGCAATCTGGATTGATGGTTGCTGCCGCCAAAACAGGCAAGGTTGTCAACATAAAGCATGGCCAGTTTCTGGCACCAGATAATATGAAGCACCCTGTTGCTAAATGCATTGAGTCGGGCAATGATCAGATCATTCTTACTGAGCGGGGCTACACTATGGGCTATAACGACCTGGTGGTGGATCCACGCAGCTTTTATCATATGGCACAGATAGGTTACCCTGTTGTCTTCGATATTACCCATGCAATCCGAAAATACGGTATACCCAGCGCTGATGCTAAAGGCGGTGCAAGGGAATTTTTACCAGTATTGAGCCGGGCAGGTGTGGCATCGGGTGTAGATGGTATTTTCATTGAAACCCACCCTGAACCTGAGAAGGCCCTTTGCGATGCAGCAAGCCAGTTGAGTGTGTATGCGCTGGAAGAATTTTTGAAACCTTTGCTGGAGTTACATGCTATAGAGGTTAAGTATAGAGGTAAATAACTATTTTTACAAAAAATCGGTCAATTAAAAAATTAAACAAGCAATATGGAATTATATCTTGATTCGGCAAACCTGAAAGAAATTGAAGAAGGCTTCAAATTAGGTTTTCTTGATGGTTTGACCACCACACCTACATTTATGGTGCGCGAAGGCATTATGGATGTGGACAGCACAATTGTGAAACTGTCGAAAATGGTGCCGGTGCTGCAGATTGAAGCGCTGGGCAATACGGCAGAGGATGTGGTAAAAGAAGCCCACCGCCAGCTGGACCTTGGTCTTGATCCTAAAAAGACGGTGTTTAAAATACCGGTTTCTCTTGAAGGACTTCGTGCATGTAATATGCTGCGCAAGCAAGACCTTATGGTGAATGTGCACCTGGTATATACGCTACAGCAGGCCTATATGGCTATGCATGCCGGGGCCAGCTATGTATGCCCACTGGTGGGCCGCCTGCAGGACCAGGGGCACGATGCTCTGGCATTGGTACAGCAGTGCGTTGAGGCTGTACATCATTATGGTTATGATTCAAAAATCATGTTCAGCTCGGTACGTACTACAGAGCATGTGCGCAATGCAATCAATATAGGCGTGCATACCATTACCGTGCCGCTGAAAATACTGAAAGGACTCACTGAAAATAACTTTACAACCATAGGCACCGAACAGTTCCTGAGCGATACCAGGCTCATGACCGTGAAAGTGAAGGAAGCAATCAACGGACTGAATCCATTGGTAAGTGAAAACTCCAGCCTAAAGGATGCCATTGTAAAAATGACCGAATTTGGTTTTGGTTGTATTACCGTTACCAACGATGATGGCGACATTAAAGGTGTATTTACCGATGGCGACCTGAGACGTTTATTGCAGAAAGATGGTGAGCATATACTGGATAAGAAAATAGGCAGCCTTGAGTTTAAGTCTCCTATCAGTATAGATGCCAATGCGCTGCTTAATGATGCCAATGCAATTTTCAAGAAGATGAATGTAGATACCATACTGGTAACTGATAATGGCAAGCCTGCAGGTATGCTGGATATTCAGGACCTTAAAAAATACTAGAAGTCAGCAGCTTAATAATATTGAATGAATATTACCAATCCGGAACAGATAAAGAGTTTTTTCAAGGGGAGTTTCCTGGCCAGTCCGGAAACTCTTCTTGCTAAATTACATCACATAAAAGCATTTGTCTTCGACTGGGATGGGGTATTTAATGATGGTTTTAAAGATGGTGGTGGATCCAGCCCATTTAATGAAATTGACTCAATGGGCATAAATATGATGCGCTTTAATCATTTTCTGCGAAAGGGAGAAAACCCTGTAATGGCCATTATTTCAGGTGAAAAAAACTCTGCTGCACTGGCATTATCGGCAAGGGAGCATTTCCATTCTGTTTATTCGGGAATAAAAAACAAAAAAGACGCACTGCTGCATTTTTGCACAGCTCATAACATCAAGCCTGAAGAAACCGTTTTCTTCTTTGATGATGTGCTGGATCTTTCGTTAGCGCCCATTTGCGGTATGCGCATAATGGTGGGCAGGGATTCCAACCCTTTATTCAATAACCTGGTTCAGGTGAATGAAATGGCCGACTATATTACCGCAAATGATGGTGGCCACAATGCCCTGCGCGAAGCCGCAGAATTAATTATCGGTATAACCGGCAGGTATAACAATACCATTATGCAGCGTGTGGCCTGGTCCGACAACTACCAGCATTATATTACCGAGCGTAATTCTATTACTACAAAATACTTTACCCATTCCGGAACTGCAATAACTGAACAAATAATCTGATGATAGCTGGTATTATTCCTGCGAGGTACGCCTCTACCCGTTTTCCCGGTAAATCGCTCCTGGATATCAGGGGTAAATCAATGATTCAAAGGGTTTATGAAGAAGCATCAAAAAGCAAATCGCTTGACACGCTTGTTGTGGCTACTGATGATGAACGGATTCTGAAACATGTACACTCATTCGGGGGAAAGGCAGTAATGACCGGCCTCAACCACCCAAGCGGCACTGACCGTTGCCTGGAAGCATTGCTGCAACTGGAAGGCGATTACCAATATGTAATTAATATTCAGGGCGACGAGCCATTTATTAATCCAGCGCAGATAGATGAACTGGCAGCCATTCTGAAAGATGGCACTGTGGAACTGGCTACCCAGATGATACCGGTTAGCACGCACGAAGAGCTGTTTGATATGGGCGAGGTAAAAATAGTGCTCAATGATAAAATGGAGGCGCTTTATTTCAGCCGTATGGTGATACCTTATATTAAAGGAGTAGCGCAAACCGAATGGCATCAGCACTTCACCTACTACCGCCATGTGGGTATGTATGCCTACCGGAAGGATATACTTGAAAAAATAACCAGGCTCCCAGTGTCATCACTGGAGCAGGCCGAATCGCTGGAGCAACTGCGCTGGGTGGAGCATGGCTATAAAATAAAATGCGCCATAACCAGGTTCGAAAGCCATTGCATAGATACTCCCGGCGATGTGGAAAAAGTAATGCGGAGAATGGGATTGGAATAAAGAGTAAGTGAAGATTTCATAATAACTGCTGCAATCTTCCTCGTTCTTTTACATTTTCTCTTCGTTGTAAAAGTCTTAAAATAGTTTACTATTCGCAGATTTTACGCCTCGATAAAAAGAAAAATAACTTCGGAATATCTCAAGAGTTATTATGAAAGCTTCACTAATTTTGATGATCAATCGATCTGATGCTGCAAAAAATAAACTTCCCCTCTGGCTCCGTAAATTTTTTATTCGATAGTTCGTTTGAAGAACTCTGGCAGCATTATGACCAGCAGCATGTTGTTATCATAACCAACGAGCACATTTCAAAGCTTTATGCACGGCTTTTCAAAGGGCTTAAAATGCTGGTATTACCGGCTTCCGAGAGCAGTAAAGATCTGCACACCATCGGGTCGCTCTCCCGGCAACTGATAGACCTTAAAGCTACGAGGCAAACGATATTGGTAGGAGTTGGTGGAGGTGTAATCACAGATATTACCGGATTTCTCGCATCGGTTTATCTCAGGGGTGTAAGGTTCGGATTTGTACCCACTTCGCTATTGGCCATGGTAGATGCCGCAGTAGGTGGTAAAAATGGGGTCAACTCAGGGATGCATAAGAATATCCTGGGCACAGTAACGCAGCCATCTTTTATTTTGTATGACACTCGTTTTTTAGACACCCTGCCCGATGATGAATGGAGCAACGGATTTGCTGAGATAATCAAATACGCCTGCATTTTTGATGCTGAATTGTTTGAAGACCTTGCAATGCATAATATATCCTATTATCAGGACGAAGATAACGATGCACTGAATAAACTGATAACACGATGTGTAGACTGGAAGATCAAAACTGTGCAGGAAGATGAAAAAGAATCAGGGATAAGGAAGTTGCTCAACTTCGGACATACTGCAGCACATGCAATAGAGAATTTGTATGAGATTCCGCATGGCAAAGCTGTAGGCATGGGTATGATCATAGCATGTATGATATCTGCCGATGTTTCTGGACTTGAAAAAGTTGTAGTAGAAAAACTGAAAGCCCTGCTGGCGCAATATCACTTACCTGTGAAATTAAAATTCAACGCAGCAAAGGCCATGGAAATCCTGAAAATGGATAAGAAACGGGTGGACGATAACATAGATTATATAGTACTGGAGAAAACAGGCAAGGCTGTTGTTCATTCACTACCATTTGACACGATTGAAAAAGCCCTGATAGCATATGATAGCAACAATTGAACCCGGGAATATTTCGGGCAGCACAATAGCTCCACCCTCCAAGAGTATGACCCAGCGGGTATTTGCAGGGGCATTACTCAATAGAGGTAAGACTATAATTCATGGTGCAGGGAATTCGGAAGATGAACAGGCTGCATTGAATATTATTCAACAATTGGGCGCTAAGGTTATTTTTAATTCAGGCGGTACAATTGAGATTGAAAGTAATGGCGTTGAGCCAATTTCTGATACAATTAATTGCGGGGAGAGCGGCCTTGCAGCCAGGCTCTTTATACCTATTGCTGCATTATGCAACAAAGCTATAACCATTACCGGACAGGGCAGCCTATTAAACAGGCCTATGGGCTTATATACAGGCATTTTGCCGGAGTTGAATGTTGCCATATCCAATACCCACGGGCATTTACCGGTACACATTAAAGGGCCATTAACTCCTGTTGATATTGCTATTGATGGTTCTGACAGTTCCCAGTTTCTGAGTGGTATATTATTTGCATTTTGTTATGCTCAGGCACAGCCAGTAATCTCAATAACGGCACACGATCTTAAAAGCAAACCATATATAGATATGACACTGGATGTGCTCAAAAAATTTGGCCATTCAGTAATGCATAAAGATTACAAGGAATTTAGTTTATATCGCAGCAACCAATCCAATGAAAACAAAATAACAGAAATTTCTGTTGCCGGAGACTGGAGCAGCGCAGCTTTTTTCCTAGTTGCCGCTGCAATTGCAGGTGAAGTTATAGTATCGGGGTTAGTTGATAACAAGCTGCAAGCTGATAACGCTATATTAGGTGTGCTCCATGATGTTGGAGCAGATGTTTCAGTCAGTGATAACAAAGTCAACATCAGAAAACATCGATTGTATGCATTCGAATTTGATGCCACCGATTGCCCCGACTTATTTCCGATCCTGGCAATTCTGGCGGCCTGTTGCAAAGGAGAGAGTTATATTAAGGGGGTACACAGGCTGTTCAATAAAGAAAGCAACAGGGCAGAAAGCATCAGTGAGATGCTGGAGAATTTTGGTGTTCCTTTTTCTCTGGAAGATGATTCATTCTGCATCACAGGTGGCAGACAATTGCAGGGTACAGTTATTGATTCGTATCATGACCACAGAATAGTTATGGCTGCCGCAATCGGTGCATTGAAAGCAAATGGCCCGGTTGATATTTTGCATGCTGAGTCTGTAAATAAATCTTATCCGGAGTTTTTTAAAACATTGATTTCGTGTGGTGTTACATGTACAATACCTCATTAAACTATCTTATCTAGCAACAGGAATTTCTTTTTACCCATAGCCCACGGTTTTAACCGTGGGAAAAATGATACTAGATGCTATGTAACCGTTTCAACGGTTTATTGTCTCGCAATAGGCTAAAAGTATATAGGGTGAATTCAAACCATATGGCAAATGGGTTCAACTAAAATCCGCCAATTATTAAACCGTTGAAACGGTTAGAATACTTTTATCTTTATTGATCCCACGGTTGAAACCGTGAGCTATGTATTTTTACATTCAGAGACACAAGGAACTATGAAAATTATCTTATTAAAAAAGTGAATCAAGCACATTTTCGGCTTAATTTTATTATTCTGAATTAAATAAATATGCCTCATTCATACAATAAAATTTGGGTTCATGCAATTTTTGCTACAAAGGAGCGACAACTGCTGATTAAATCTGAAAGTGAACAAAAAATTTACGATCACTTGAAGGATCAATTGATTGAAATCGGATGCCCAGTAAGGATAATAAATGGTATGCCAGAACACATTCATTTGTTATTTTTAATGAATCCTCAAAAAGCAATTGCAGACGTACTAAAACAAATAAAAGGCAACACATCTCATTGGATAAATGAGAATAACATTGTTGTTGAAAAATTTGCCTGGCAGACTGGTTATGCAGCATATTCGGTTAGTGAATCCCGGCTCCAAATTGTTTACAAATATATTTTACAACAAAAAACTCATCATGCTAAACAAACTTTTGCTGAAGAATATGACGAGTTTATTAAGTTTCATGGATTAAAAATATAACCATAGCCTAAATTTAAACGGTTAAAACCGTTCTAGAATACGGCATTTAAAAACCCACGGTTGAAACCGTGGGCTATGTAAACCAACGAATTTCTTTATTATTTACGACATCGACACTCAAATTAAATTATAATTAATTAAAATGAACTCATTCGGCAACATTTTCAGGGTTAATATTTTCGGTGAATCTCATGGCAAATGGGTAGGCGTAACTATTGATGGCTGCCCTGCCGGAATTGATTTGCAGGAATCTGACCTGCAGCCCGACCTGGAGCGCAGGAAAGCCGGTGCAGCAGGCACCACGCCCCGCAAGGAAGATGATATGCCTGTTTTTGTAAGCGGTGTATTTAACAACAAAACTACCGGTGCGCCACTAACGATTATTTTTGAAAACAACAATACCCGTTCTGGCGATTATGAAGCGCTCAGAGACACTCCCCGCCCCGGCCATGCCGATTTTGTGCTGAATAAAAAACACAATGGCTTTAATGACTACCGTGGCGGCGGACATTCATCCGGTCGATTGACAGTTGCATTGGTTGCGGCAGGAGTAGTGGCAAAAAAAATACTGAAGGGGGTTACCATAAATGCTTCCCTTTCAGAGGCAGGAGGTAATACAGATATAGAAGCTGCGATAAATAAGGCAATTGACGACCAGGATAGTATTGGTGGTATTGTAAGTTGCAGTGTAAAAGGATTGCCTGTTGGTATTGGTGAGCCATTTTTCAATTCAATTGAGTCAGTAATAAGCCATGCTGTTTTTTCCATCCCTGCTGTTAAGGGCATTGAATTTGGCAGCGGTTTTAATGCTGCAAAAATGACTGGAAGCGAGCATAACGATGCATTAGTTAATGATGAGGGCAAGACCCTTACCAATAATGCCGGGGGAATTAACGGCGGAATAAGTAATGGCAATGAAATTTACTTCAGGGTTGCGGTGAAACCTACCAGCAGCACGCCACGTGAGCAGCACACATGGAATAATAAATCGCAATCTATAGAGCCGTTTACAGTTAAGGGCCGTCATGATCTATGTATAGCGTTGCGGGTGCCTGTGGTAGTAGAAGCGGTTACATCAATTGCATTGGCAGACTTGCTGTTACATCATTCCAGATTACATAACCAGGCTAGTATCACTTAACGAACATAACCAGATCAGTCGAAGCAAATAATTGCATAAGTGAAATTGGCCGATTCCAATATTAATTATTTTTGCTTTAAACTATTTCTTTTAAATTGAATCTATTATTGTAAAAAACAAAAACATGAGAAAATTAATTTTACTATCTATTGCAGCAGTTTTAAGTTTCGGCGCTCATGCGCAAAGAGTTTCAGGTGGGCATATTGCTAAACAGGCCAATCTGAACGCAAACCCTCATAAAGCATCTGCAAAAATCACAAGTATTACTGATACTTTAAAGAATACTGTAGCCACAGATACACCTACCCTTTACTATGCTGGAATGACTTCTGATACTGGCTTCCTGTCTGGCATAGATTTTTATGGCGATATGGGATATGCAGAGCGTTATGATTTTAACAGTGCCGATAGCAATCTCCAGGTAATTGGCGTGGCAACTCTCTTTGGTGGAACTGTGAACCCTGCTACTACCAAAAATGTCACATTTTATACCTGGAATGTTGGTCCCCAGGAATTAATAGCCACACATGCCTACAATAGCGGTTTTCCAAACTCAGCTCTGGATTCAGTTACTGTACCCCTAACAAAACTGGGCATTGCATCGTCTAGCAGTGTACCCGATACTTTTAAAACTTTTATGTTCACAACACCCACAGCTTACCTGAATAAATCATTTTTTGTAGGCTATCGGATTAATTATGATTTTACGGCACTGGCGGGTGATACCATTGGTGTGTTTACAACCACTCAATATGAAAGAACAAGCCCAATATTTACAATTTCCGGAGCAGATACGATTGTTAATAACCAGAATGCCTCAATGTATAATGACGGCACATGGCATGATAATGCAACAGACAATTTTATTTTGCCTTATGAGTTTTACATCTATGCGATTGTCAATGTTAAAAATGTTCTGAGTGTAAATGGCATAACCAAAAACAATCTTACATTCTATGGCAATTACCCTAATCCTGCTGTTAACAGTACAGATGTTTCTTTAAGCCTGGCTACAAACACAGGAGTTATTTTGCAGGTTACAGATATGACCGGAAGAGTAATCAATACTATTAAACAAGCTAACCTGCCAGCTGGTCATCAAACAATCAATATCAATACTTCAAACATGCCGGCAGGAGAATATATTTACCTGCTCCGCACAACCGAAGGTGATGGATTTGGAGGGAAACTGACAGTAATTAAATAACCTGAAATGGATATTATCAAAATCCCCGCCCGATAACGGACGGGGATTTTGCTTTATGAAGGTTGTAATCAATCTGTATAAGTTGTTTCTGAAAAAAAAAACAGTATTAGACTGGTCCTTCAAAAGGACTATTAACGCAGTTTTATGAGTGCAATGCCGCCCAATTCCTGAATGATACGTATTTTTAATGCCAATTTTAAAATCAAAGAATGAGAAATTTTTTTATACTGATAATAGCTGTCCTTTTTAGTTTTTCTACATTTGCTCAAAGAGTTAAAAATATTCAGGAGCAAAGTATCCAATGGGTAAACTCTGGTGAGGCTAATCTGTTACAGGGAATGCCTTCAGCCAGAACTACAGCTATTGGCGACACTTTTACACTTTCTCATACGCCGGCCAGCGATACTATCACCACTTATACTGTGGGTCACAACAGTGGTTACGTTACCGGCACCAACCTATGGAATGACAAAGCTTTTGCAGAGCGATATGATTTTAATGGGTCAGATAGTTCTGTTGAGGTATTGGGTGTTTTTGCTTTGTTTGCCGGAAAGGTAAATCCAGCTTCTACTCAAACTGTCAATTTCAATGTTTGGGGTACAACCTACCCTGTAGCCATTAGTGGTTCACTAATCTACAATAGTTTCCCAAATACAATTCTCGATTCAGTTACAGCTCCTGTCACTACACTAGGAATCGGAACAACTATAGATACTTTGAAAAAGTTTCTTTTTGCTTCACCCACCACATTTTTACCAAGTTCCTTTTTTGTTGGTTACAGCATGAACTACTTTTTTGATACTGCTACCGGCTCCACTCTGAATGGTGATAACTTCGGGTTGGCCTGTTCAAAAAAAGGGGAGAGATATCCTGCTGGTCCTGCTGGTTTGTATACATTGGAATACAATGCTAACCCTGGAATTGATACTACCCTGGATACCATTTTAAATGTCCAGAATGCAACACAGGGCTCAGATAATACATGGTACGATAACTACACTCAAAACGATTCAATCAAAAACAATCTGGCTATATACCCGATAGTAGCTATCGGGCATACAATTGCAGGCGTCGGCAGTATCACCAGAAATAGTCTTACCTTCTTTGGTAATTATCCAAATCCAGCAACTGACTACACCAATATCCGGTTTTCATTAAGTACAGTTAATTCTGTTACCATTATGATCACCAATATGTCTGGCCAATTAATAAAAACCATTCAGAAAAATAATCTATCCACAGGTGAGCATCTTATCAATGTAAACACCTCTGAATTACCCGCAGGAGATTATCTGTACCTGATCCATACATCAGGAGGAGATGGCGTTGCCGGAAAGATGAGTAAGTTAAATTATCCGTAACACCGATAATTACTTACTTCAGTATAAATATTGCTACCCTCAATAATCATATAGCCTTGGCTCGTTTAGGTAAGTTTATTGCAGTAGCTTTTCAATCTGAGCAATAAGTTCATCAGAAGCAAATGGACTTATTACATGATCCACGTTTGCAAACCTGCCCTCTTTATCTATCAGGTAATGGCAGGGTATACTTTCTGCTTCATATTTCTTTACTACATCCGCCTCTCTGCCTTTTTCCAGATGTGTGTTAATACCATCGGCAGTAAATGCTTTTACAGCGCCTTTCCATATTGCCTCATCTTCATCTATCGATACGTATACAAATGCAACTGCCTTGCCCTTAAAATGATCCCTTACAATCTGAGCATTTTTCATTTCACCTATGCATGGCACACACCCCCTCGACCAGAAGTCTATATAAACCACTTTACCCTTCAGGGCCGATAGCTTCATTTTAGCTCCATCAGGAGTGGTGATATCAAAATCTATTTCGGGCTTACCGGGGGTTGTTAACCTTCTTTGCTCTATTGCTTCCCGCAGTATTGCAAGGTTTTTACTTTGTGGGAAATGTGCTTTATAGGCAGCAAACTCATGCTCTACCTGCCCCATCCGGGTATGAGACAGTGAGTTATAAATATGGTGGCCTACAAGAAATTCAGCGGTTAAAGGCGGCATTTCCCGATATACCCTGGCAAATACAGAATCCTGCCATTCATCAGTCTCCATCTTTATCTTTTTCCGGGCATTTTCACCAGATAATCTTGATGAAAAAAAGTTATTAAGGTATGCTCTATAGGACCCCATTGGCAGAAGCTTATCGTCAAACATTGCGGGAATACTGTCTGTAATGTCATATAATTCAGCAGGAATATCTTTTACACTCATGCTTTTCTGCCTGATTGATTCATGCCTGAATGGATACATATGCATGGTGTACCATACCTCATACTGGTTCGCCTTTCTTATATAGCCGGTAAAAGTTTCCGGCAGGCTTTTGGCGTTTTTATCTATGTACTTATCCTCATCTTCTATAAGCTTTTTCAGTGCAGCCTTATATTCTTCAGGTTCTTTAAAACCCAGCAGTTGGGCATGATTGTCCACAGAGCGGGTGTTATGTTTCTCCCGCACACATTTTGCCAGGTAGTTGGCAATATCACTCCCCTTACCTTCATAGTGCAGTGTGCTATCAAAGTTAGCTGCATCAACAGTTAAGACCAGATCGGCATCTGGTTCTGCATAAATTTCTGTTTCTTCTTTACCGTTTGAAATTCTCAGGTTGGTATATCCTTCAGGAATACTAAATGCCAAACTGAAGTCTCCATTGTCTAATTTAGCTTTATACACAATGGGCTTGTATACAATAGCGGGCAGGCTGTAGCTTATTTTAACAGAGTCGGCAAGCTGATTCTTAATATGCCCTTTCAGGTGAAAATTGTCTTTGGCAGAGGCGCATATGCCAGGGGCGACAAGCAACAGAAGGATCAGGTTTTTCATGAGCTCATATTTATGAAGGATTACTAAAAATATGATTTTATCTGTAAATCACACAATAAATAACCTTATTAAATAAGCAGATCAAAACCTAAACTGCAAACATTACATTCTGAAATAAATACGTCATAGTTTGGGATTAAAATCAGAGTTGAAAAAGAATAGGTAAATAAAAATAGGCTGCAACGGGCTTACCTTTTATTGTTCCGGGCTTCCAGTCGGGCATTGTACGAATAACCCTGAGCGCTTCCTCTCCTAAAGAGATATCTGGAGTCCTTACAATTTCCGGATTAACAATTTTCCCATTTTCATTTACTATAAAATGAATGACAACCCTTCCCTGAATCCCCTTTTTCTTCGCATCCTCAGGGTATTTCAGATTGTCGGCCAAGAATTTAGGAACATCAAAATTTGATTCAGGCTTTCTGTCCATCCCGTCCAAAGAATTATAAACGCGATGCTCGTTTACTGCAAGTTTACCATCCCTTGTTACAGTATCATAAATCGTGTCATAATCCTTATGAATCAGGCTGGGATCGTGCTCCTTAACCGGAGGATTGACTGCTGTTAATGCATCAGCTTGACTCTTGGTTGATTCAATGCCGTTTTGCTGGTTGATTTTATTCTCTTTTGGGTTACAGCTCTGCATATAAATTAAACATAAAAAACTAAGCATGGTGGCTGCACCAATTTTAAATAGGGTTAAAAATCTCGCTGCCTGCCCTAAAGGGCTTTTTTGAAGCATCATAATTCTGCGTTTTAAGGGGTGAATAATAAATGAATGTATAATTGAGAATGACTGCGTTTGAAAAACTGACGACAACAGTAATTGTGAATACATTGCTTTATCCGCATTTACCAGTTCATCGGCCTGAAATTCATGTACCTGTTGTAGTTCTTTTTTAATCCACATCAGCAATATATTAGGCCATATAAATGCTTGAAGTGAAGTTAGCAGAAGCATATCGCGGGTATGATTCAGTTGAATATGCGCACATTCATGTGCCAGTATGGTATCGTTGATTGCATTATCAGGAAAGAATATATAGCTGCCAAAACTACCCGGCCCGAAGTCCGGAGCTATTATCAGTTTATATGCGCCATGGTCCACCTGCTGGTTATTCCTTATCAGTTGCCAAATTCGAAAACCCTGCCAAAATTGCCACACAAGAATAATACCGGCTACAAGTAAATAAGCAACAGGGAACCAGCCCACATTATTGCGAAATGCATCTGTATGCTTACTCCCGGAGACTATAATTGCTGGCAGATAAAATTGCAGCATAGCTTCATTTTGCAACTGCGGGCTATACCTTTCCGGCAAATGTATCAAGGGCATTATTAATGGAATAACTGCCGATGATATCAGGTAATATCTGCTCAGTTGATACAATGGCCTGTTGCGCAGAAACATGATATAAATGGCCAGCATAGCCATTGTGTATAGGATTACCTGAAATAAGTACAACATAAGCGCTTATTTTTTAGTTGAATTATTTTTCAGTTCTTTCAGTATGCTTTCCAGGTCCTCAATGCTTATATCTTTCTCTTTCGCAAAAAAGGAAAACATATTGGAATACGACCCTTCGAAATATCCTTTTACAAATTGCTTCATCGACCGCCTCGTATAGTCTTCTTTCTTCACCAATGGGTAATACCTGTTCGATTTACCGAACGATTCAAAAGAAACTACCCCTTTATCACAGAGTATTTTTATGATGGTAGATATGGTATTATAATGAGGTTTAGGTTCTGGCAGTTCGTCTACAATCTCTTTTACAAATGCTTTGTCTAGTTTCCATAATACCTGCATTATTTCTTCTTCGGCTTTCGTCAGTGGTTTGAATGGTGTTTTCATATCTGCTTCAACTAAATTTTTAGTAAACCTACTAACTTTTTAGTTTACAAACTAATTTTTTAGTTATAATTTCAAAAATTCTTTTTTTCACTCCCGGTTTTACCCATTAAATTGCTACTCTCCTGTTTTTATAATGCCTTTAGCAGAATAGTTTATTTTTGCACCGCTTTACCATTTGGCTTTAATCAGTTGCTATATGAAAAACACCGGAAGTAATAGAGTTGAGGCTGATGGTTCAAAGGGTAATTCATTACCGCGCCGCTTGCTGATGCTCTTTCTTTACGATTTTTTCCTTTCCCTTTATGTAATTGCAATAAAGGTTTATGGCTTATTCAACGGGAAGGCAGGCAAATGGATTAGCGGAAGAAAAGACTGGGAACAAAACTATACCCAGCTACTTAAAACTGTGGAAAAGAGAATCTGGTTTCATTGTTCATCGGTAGGTGAATATGAGCAGGCAAAACCAGTTATTGAAGCTTTAAAACAGCAATATCCTGATCATAAAATAGCTGTAACTTTTTTCTCCCCTTCAGGCTTCGAGGCCTGCAAGAAGACACCGCTTGTTGACTACATACTTTATCTTCCTCCCGACAATAATGCTAATGCCCAAACTTTCATTAATCTGATTCATCCGGCGTTAGCTGTCTTTGTAAAATACGAATTCTGGTATCACTATCTCGCCGAACTGAAAAAGCAAGGAATACCCACAATAATTGTTTCTGGGGCTTTCAGGCCTGAGCAGCCTTTCTTTAAGTGGTATGGTGGCCTGTTCCGGGATATGCTCACCTGCTTTGATTTCTTTTTCCTGCAGGATGAACAATCTTCTCTTGATCTGAATAAAATCGGCATCGATACAAACATTACCATCTCCGGCGATACCCGCTACGACAGGGTTTCAGCTATTGCTAAAAGCATCACACCTATATCAGCTATCGAACAGTTCAAAGGCTCAAACAAAGTACTAATTGCCGGCAGCAGCTGGCCTGCAGATGAAGAGGTAATTCTTGCCTGCCTGCCCATCCTCCCTGCCAACTGGAAATTAATCATTGCACCTCATGAAATCGACGAACCGCACATACGCAAAATACAAAAGCTCTTCGGGAGCCAATCCATCCTTTTTTCCGAGCTGGATGACGAATACACCGGCTTCGATAAGCGGATACTGATCATTAACAATATTGGTATGCTCTCCCGCCTTTATGCCTGTGGCGATATAGCTTTTGTAGGCGGCGGATTTTATAAGGGAGGCATCCACAACATATTGGAGCCAGCAGTCTTTGGAGTACCTGTTATTTTCGGTCCGGTTTATCAAAAATTTGTTGAGGCAAAAGAAATGGCTGCATTGGATATTGTCTTTCCTGTAAAAGACAAAGGCGAATGCGCCATCAGACTTAAAAAGCTCATCAATGATGATGCTTACCATCAATCTATTCATAATTCTTTACTGGCTTTCATGAAACAACATACCGGTGCAACCAATACCATAATGGATGTGATAAAAGCAAAGAAATGGCTGGAATAATCTGATCTGATCCTGGATTTGCAAATCTGCCTGAAAAATTATTTTGTTTCCATTTTTTGTTTTTTACGTACAGAATAAATAACTTTGTCGTATAAAATAGTGGTATTATGGATGCCAAGGTAACTTTAAGTTTTGATGCAAACATTATAGATAAGGCCAAGAACTATGCCGAAAGTCAGGGCATAAGCCTCAGCAGGCTTACCGAAATCCTGTTGCGCAAAGCCACTCATGGAGGATATCGGGAAATTGAAGATATTCCTATAGCCAGTTGGGTTACCACATTATCCGAAGGTGAATCTGAATATATCACTCCACGGAAGCGGAAAGACACCAAAAAGGAATATTATAACAGTAAAAAATGAGGTTCTTTTTAGACGCCAATATCCTGATATCTGTACTTAATAAGGAGTTTCCTCAATATACCTATACATCCAGGATACTTAGTATGACTGAGGAAAATAAATCAGTTACCCTGGTAACAACAAATATTTGCCTTGCCATTGCTTTTTATTTTGCAGAAAAAAAACATGGTGAAGTTCAGGCAAAAAAGAAAATCGGACTTTTAGTTGAGCATCTTGATATAGCTGATTGTGGTAACAGGGAAGCTATTTCAGTTATGCAAAACAAGAAAATACACGATTTTGAAGATGGCCTCCAATATTATGCAGCTTTACACTCCAACTGCAACTGCATTGTAAGCAATGATCAGGACGACTTTTATTTTTCAGATCTTCCCGTTTATAATGCAGAACGCTTTTTCAGAAAGTATGTGTGACCAAAACCCATACTGCTCCTGTTTTCCAATGTATAGCAGCTGATTTACTGTTGAATCTTTTTCCAACCAAATATGTGTAAATGAATAAAGCCGCTACATTTCTGTAACGGCTTTGTTCTTTTATTTAGTATCATTATTTGATCAGATTACAGGCTGTCATATTTCTTTTTCACTTCCCCATACTTATCCATTTTACTGAGCCTTGAATAAATATCCATAAGCGCTTTTAAAGTGTTCTTATACGTATTTTTCTCGTCGGCCTTCAGGTCCTTCTGACTGCCATATACACTATTCGCTTTCTCAAAATAAGGACTGGCTTTTGCAAAGAATCCATCTCTTTGCGCCTTCAGATTGTCGTATTTTTTCATGTCAGCGTCCGTTGAACCGGTTATCGCATTCATCTGATTATTCACATCTGTGGCCTGGTTAAAATAAAGAGCGCCAAAATTGTAGTTGAATGACGGATTTTCGGGAGCTAATTTAAGGGCCTTTTGATAGGCATCTTCCGATTTTGTATAATAATCAGCAGAGTTGGCAGGCTTCTTACCATCTTTAGGACTGGCCATACCAAGATAAGTAGTAGCTATGTTAAACTGAATCTCTGCATTATTAGGATCCTTTGCTGCAGCATCTTCCAGTTTTTTTACTATTTCATCGTCCTTGCCTGCTGAAATATAATAATTCAACTCCTTGTTCCTGATAAATACATCATCCGGAAATTCTTTCCTTCCCTCCTGTATAGCTGCCAGTTCTTCGTCTTTTTTATTCAGTTTTTCCAACGCATCAACCAGGCATTCGTAAATGTTTGATTTTTTGGTTATCGGATTATTTTTCACTTTGGTAAGCATCGGTACAGCTTCTTCATATTTCATCTGGTAATAAGCGCTGTTTGCCAAGGTCTGCATTGCCTCTGCAGCAATTGTGTCTACAGTCTTTTGCTGCGTGGCAGTGAGCTTATCAAACCTTTTCATATCACGGATCTTAAGCACTATTTTCATAGACTCAGTCGCCTGATCCAGGTTTTTGTTATTGTATGCTGTGGCCCCATCATTATAATACAGAAAAGCAGCTATACCCAGCAATTGATCAACCGTACTTTTTTCATACTCTGGTTTCAATTCTATGAGCTTAAATAAAGAAGCAGTTGCTTCCTTGAAGGGATTTGCAGCCTTATATTTATCTACATTCTGCAGACTATAATAAATCTGTGCTTTCACAAACAATGCTTTGGGTTTCTCCTTGGTTTCACTGTTACCCATTGCTTTATCTATATCCTCCTTAGCCTCGTCGTAGTTCTTGCTTTGAAGAGCTACCCCTGCTGAGGTAACATACGTATCCTGAGCCATGCTATTCAGGGAGAGCGCTAAGGCGGCTAATATCATTACAGCTTTTTTCATATCACTAAGCTTTAATTTGCGGATTGCTTTTTATTTACTGATTCTATTTAGTTAGTCTGTATTATTTATTCAGCCGGTTGTTCTGTTGCAGTTTCTTCTCCGGTATTTGTCGCATCACCATCTTCAGCAGTTAAATTGCTTTCGGTTTCCTCATCAGTTTCCTGATCTGCAATACGGGCAATAGCCGCTATTTTATCCCCTTCATCAATGTTTATCAGTTTCACTCCCTGGGTTGCTCTTCCTGCCTCACGGATGGCTGCTACTTTCATTCGGATGGTTACACCCGATTCGCAGGTTATCATGAGGTCATCTTTTTCTTCCACACCCATCAGGCCCACCAGCGCTCCGGTCTTTTCAGTTATATTTATCGTCTTTACACCTTTACCGCCCCTGTTGGTAACCCTGTATGAAAGCAGGTACTTCTCATCGCCTATAAGTACCATATTCGATGGGTCAGCCTCGGTGATGCTGTCTGTGGTTTCTGTAGCTTCTTCACCTTCTGCTTTCTCTGCCTTATCAGCCTTTAAAAGGAATGGTGTTCGCTTTCCTAATCCCTTTTCAGATACCACGAGTATTTGCTTGTTCACATCATCTTTCGATACGCAAAGCATACCAATTACTTCATCAGTATTCTCATCAAGTTCTATACCGAATACCCCTATAGCGCCACGGCCGGTAGCCCTTACCTTATCCTGTGGGAAGCAAATCGCCCTGCCCGATTTTACAGCCATCATGATGTAATAACCTTCCATAGTAAGAGATACATCCAGCAACTGGTCGCCCTCTTCAATGGTTATTGCAATGATTCCATTGGCACGCGGACGGCTGAAATCAGCAAGGTTTGTTTTCTTTATTATACCTCTCTTTGTGCAGAGTACCACATAATGGGAATTTACAAACTCCTCATCTTCCAGTTGCGGCACATCTATTACAGTTCTGATCTTATCATCAGCAGGTATCTGAATCATATTCTGAATCGCCCTGCCCTTGCCGTTCTTATCTGCTTCTGGTATCTCATATACCTTCAGCCAGAAACACCTGCCCTTCTCTGTAAAGAACATCAGCGTATGATGTGTTGATGCTACAAACAGATGCTCAATATAATCTTCATTCCTTGTTCTGCCTCCCATGGCGCCACGTCCACCGCGGCGCTGCGCCCTGTATTCGGCGTTCGAAGTCCTCTTGATATAGCCAAGATGTGAAATAGTAATTACCACATCCTCCTTCTCTATCAGGTCTTCAATACGCATTTCATTAGCCATGTATTGGATCTCGCTCTTGCGCTCATCTCCAAACTTCTTCTTTACATCTATCAGTTCGTCTTTTATGATCTGGAATCTAAGGCCTCTGTCATTCAGTATTTCATCGAGGTGAGCTATCAGTTTCATCAGTTCGGCATGTTCTTCACGTATTTTCTCACGCTCCATACCTGTGAGGCGCTGCAGACGCAGTTCCAGCACGGCTTTGGCCTGTATCTCGGTCATCCCGAATTCAGTTATCAAACCATCCTTGGCTATTTCAGGGTTGGCCGAATTGCGGATCAGTTTTATCACCTCATCCAGGTGATCAAGAGCTATTAGATAACCCTCCAGTATATGAGCGCGTTTTTTAGCCTCACGCAGTTCATATTGGGTGCGGCGCACAACAACCTCATGCCGGAAGTTGATAAATTCAGAAATCAGGTCCTTGAGGTTCAGTGTGCGGGGCCGGCCATGAACCAGCGCCACATTATTGATACCGTATGATGTCTGCAGTTCACTGTATTTATACAGCTGGTTGATAACAACCTGAGCAACTACATCTTTACGAAGCTCAACAACAACACGGGTGCCTTCTTTATTCGATTCGTTCCCAACGTGTGTCACGCCATCAATAATTTTGCCGTTCACTAGCTGGCCTATTTTATCGGCCAGTGCATCGCGGCTTACCTGGTAAGGCACCTCATGTATTACAATCGTTTCCTTGCCTGTCTTACTTGTTTCCACATTCACCCTGCCACGCAGCACTACCCTGCCCCTGCCGGTCATAAAGCCCTGCTTTATGCCCTCAATGCCGTATATAATTCCCCCTGTAGGAAAATCGGGAGCCTTTACGTGCTTCATCAGCTCCTCAATCGTAATGTCGTTATTGTCAATGTACGCCAGGCAACCATCCACAACTTCATTCAGGTTATGGGGCATCATATTAGTAGCCATACCCACTGCAATACCTGATGAGCCATTCAGCAGCAACGATGGTAGCCGTGTTGGCAATACCGTTGGTTCTTCCAGCGTATCATCAAAGTTCAGTGTAAAATCAACTGTTTCCTTCTCAATATCCTCCATCATGGCCTCGCCCAGCCGAAGCATACGAGCCTCTGTATACCTCATTGCCGCCGGATTATCTCCATCCTGGCTTCCGAAGTTTCCCTGGCCATCCACCATCATATACCTCATACTCCAGGGCTGTGCCATACGCACCATTGCATCATACACGCTCACATCGCCGTGCGGATGATACTTACCCAACACCTCACCCACAATACGGGCACATTTTTTATGGGGTTTATTAAATGTATTTCCAAGCTCATGCATCGCAAAAAGTACCCGGCGGTGCACAGGTTTCAATCCATCCCTAACATCAGGCAAAGCACGCCCCACAATCACCGACATAGAATAATCTATGTAGGCGGTCTTCATCTGCTCTTCAATATTGATTTGTATGATTTTATTCGTCTCCGGTGCATCCTGCGGCAAAAGTCCTTCGTTGTTTTGATCCATATTCAGATATTGGTAAAAATATGCGCAAATATAAGGTTTTATGACCGTATTTATTAGTTAAAAACAACTAATCCAGCCATTAATTCCAATTGTGAATAACCTTGTGGATTGCGTATTTTAATAGACGAAAAACCGATTGGAAATCTTGGGTATTCCCTTCAAATATAAATTTACCTAACGCAAATTTCCTGTAACACAAATTATCAAAACCCAGGTGACACTCTGACCCTGACTTGCCATAAATGCATAATCATTTATGGCATAGCTATACTATATTCCATTAAAACATCCCGTGATCGATTCGATTGTTGCCTTAGGAAATAACAACAACAGATTATATGTAATGCACCAAACGGCAATTAATCTTACACCTACCTTATCAATGTCACATTTCCCGATTTATGGAAGGTCTTGCCATCAATGCTTACTGCTTCTACCTGGTAAACATACACATCGTAAGGCTGCGGCTTACCATTAAAGTTGCCATCCCAGCCGTCATTGATGTTGGTCGATTCATAGACCTTATTACCCCACCTGTTATATATCCTGAAGAAATTCAATGAGGAAATACCTCTTTGCAGGATATACAGTTTATTGTTGATACCGGCATCCGGTGTAAAGGCATTAGGCAGTGTAACCAGGCCTGAAATATCAATGTATACATTTATAGAATCAACCGCTCTGCAACCCCATGAGGTAGTACCGTATACTGTATACTTTGTACTGATTTCAGGGCTTATCAACGGATCAGATACATAGGCATTGCTGAGGCCCGATGGCGGAAACCATTCAAATGAAGAACAGTTTGTCTGGGAATTAATCTGGTAGCTTTCCCCCGGATACAGTTTTACCGAATCACCCAGGTTTAACACCGCAGCAGGTTGTATTACAATGCGGGTTTTAACAGTATCAAGGCAGTTGAACTGGCTCTTCACTATTGCCGTATATGCCTGCGAAGTGATACAATGCGCCCATGGGCTTGGAGCCATGGAATCGCTCAGGTATTTACCCGGATGCCACCTGTAAGATACACCCCCTGTTGGTTTCAACTGCACCGAATCTCCCGGACATAAATTATAGCTTGTATCCAGACTGGCGAAGTTGCCCGGATGAACAATTATCATAGCTGAATCGCCGCTCGTACAGCCTGCTGGTGTAGAAACTACCAGATAAATTTTACCATCGTTTCCCGGAGTAAATACCACGTTCTGAATGGTAGTGTCATTGAGGTAAGTTCCGGGGCTCCATTTGAAAATATAATGCGTGTACCAATTTGGTTGCACATTCGCGTGAAGGTGCAGTGTATCATATTGGCAGATCGATTGGTTGCCGCCCATATATACTATCGGATAGGGCTGAACGTCTATTAAAAATGAATCCTTTTTCTCAGGGCAGCCAGCCAGGTAAATGTGTACTACATATTCTGCCGAAGTATCAGGTGTAATCATCGGGCTGGAAGTCGTACTCGCAGGTATCCCGGCCGTAGGTAACCACTGAAAAGTTGCCCCCGGAGCTGCGGTAAGTTTTGCCTGAACAGATTTGCCTCTGCAGATAGCCGTATCAATATTGCCCAGTGTAAAGGTGTCGTAAATAATCGCTACATGAATGGTGTCTGATGAGGAGCAACCCGCAACTGTAACTTTAAGCCAGTAGGTACCCGTCGTATCAACAATTATGGTATCTGCGGTGCCTCCGTTACTCCATAAGTAATTAGGTAAAGTATAAGTAACCAAAGACTGCAAAGTATCCGGTTTTGGAATGCAATTGGTGAGATCCGGCCCCAGGTTTACTACCGGGAATGGAGAGAGCAAGACATGAATACTGTCTGTAACCACACATCCATTATCTAACCGGAGCCAGTAAGTTCCCGTGGCTGAAACATGAATTGAATCTCCTGTGCTGCCTGTACTCCACAAATAAGTGGTTCCTGTTGGTTGAGTTGATGCTAAAATAATAGAATCTCCCATACAGAATGCAGTGTCATTACCAAGAAATACAATGGGCAATGGGATATAATTTACTTTAAAAGTGTCAATGCGTGTAGCACAGTGTTTACTGTCGTAGACCCAGTAAATTCCGCTGGCAGCTGCTGAAATGGAAATAGTTGAAGCTCCTGTATTCCACAAATAGGAAACATAGCCAGCTGTACCTGTCAGTGTAATCGGTGCCGATGCTATACACAGTGTAGTATCCCTGTTGCTGGTAGTGGTATCGGGTACTTTAATAGCCACATATACACTATCCTTGGCAACACATATCTCCCTGAAAGAAATGTCATCCAGAACAAAATCGTTCCCGGAGGATGTTGTATTCAGATCATAAATGCAAATTGTCGCCACAGTATTAACACCACTATTCCATACCTGAAAGAAATTGGTCCAGGTACCTGGGGGGCTGCTGATAGTAGTAGGTGTGCCGATTAATACACCATTGATTTTAAACTGAAGAATAGGAACATCAGGTGGCACAGTTACTGATGATGAATTGGCTATCCATGCCGAAAAATCATAGTCAGTATTTGGCAATACCGGTATAGTTTCGCACCATACATCTGTTGGGGTTGGCCCGCCGTTAATGATCATCATATTCCCTGTTCCAGTGGTATGGTCTCCAAATGATGTAAATCCGCTATGCACCAGATTCGGATTAGTGTAAACTGAATAATCCCCTTCCAGCAATACTGTGCTTGGAGGAGCTGACCACGTATATGAACTGGTAAATCCAACATTTCCAAGACTAAAATCTCCATTGGAGACAAGATTAAAAGGTATCAGCGACTGAACAGTAATATCATAATAACCTGATGTAGCAGGAGCTGTCAGTACTGGAGTAAGTATCGTAGTAGATGATAATCCCGTAGCCGGCGTCCATGTAATTCCCATTACTGAATCCGTTCCTGTAAGTACTGCAGGCAGAGTTACCAGATCTCCTGCACATGGATGCAAACTATCAGGCAGGCTCACATTATTGCATGTGAAGGTACATGTATAGCTGGCACAACTCAGATAGCTTTCAGATACTAATGAATTCAGACCACCGGTTGAAGCAACTGTACCATATATTTCCAGGCCTGTTGGATTGGATTCTACAGTTGGATCATTATAGTTATTCTCAATAACATTTAAATAATGGGTACCTGCTGCAAGGTAAACTGTGTATGTCAGATGTGAAAATGAAGTAAAATGCGGGGATGATGGTGTACCAGATTCTGAAAAAGGAAGAATTGTGCCATCTATATCCATTGTCGAAATATAGTTATCATCAGCAATCCAGATATCCAATTTTATGGAATCAGCCACACACATTCTGAAAGGCCTTCTCAGGGTCATATTATAAGGAGTTCCGGCAGGACCAGTTCCATCAGTTGTATATGTATTTGAATTAAGGCACGTAATCCATCCTCCGGGATTGGCGGGCGGATCAACAATCCATGCGCCAACTGGTGTCACAATATCTGCATTGGCACCCGGTACTACTTCAATCAATCCGGTACCCATTAGTGCAATAGCTGTTGCAACACTTGGGCTTTCCGCAGCAACCAGCCAATGTGGATCATGCACCGGAGGCGCTCCATTGGCTCCGGGAGTTATCCCCAGACCGGTTATTGGATCATAGCCAGTATTAATAACAAGAGAACTTGTAAGGCACTGGGCATTCATAATGAATGACAAGCAAATAAAAACCAGCAGGAGCAAATATTTCTTCATCTTCCGGGTTTTAACAATTGTTCCTATGTATAAGACAGGTATGAATCAAATTAAGTTGGTACAATTAAAATAATAAAGACCTTTCAAAAATAAACATTTAATCTGATTAATGCAAATGAAATTCATATAACTGCGAGGCAAATTTTCCTCTGCTGCAATTTTAATTGATTCGCTAGCTACATTTGCCAATCCTGCCAATGAAATACATCACTACTCTATACAAAAATGCTTACAGCGGACTATCTCCGTCCACCTGGTGGCTTTCTCTTGTCCTGGTAATCAACAGGAGCGGAACCATGGTAGTACCATTTATGACTTTATACCTTACCCAATCCAAACATTACAACATTGCAAAGGCAGGCACGGTTATGGCCATGTTTGGCGCGGGGGCAGTCTGCGGTGGGCTGCTTGGTGGCAAACTAACCGATAAGCTGGGTTTTTATAATGTGCAGATAGCAGGCCTTGTTTGCGGCGGCTTTATGTTCCTTATACTCGGTAATATGGATCAATACCCTGCCATACTTGCCTGCACATTTCTGCTGGCATTGCTGAATGATACTTTCAGGCCGGCCAATGCCACAGCAGTTGCACATTACAGCAAAGAAGAAAACAGGATCCGCTCATTTTCATTGAACCGCCTGTCCAATAACCTTGGCTGGGCAGTAGGTGGCGCCGCCGGAGGCATTATTGCCGCCCGCAATTACCACCTGCTTTTCTGGATCGATGGTATTACCAATATTTTAGCTGCCATTTTATTACTGATCGTCTTATCTCCTTCCCGGAACGCCACTACACCCGCCCATAAAGACCGGCAGAAAGCCGTCGCTACCCGCCTGCCCTACCAGGACACCGGCTATCTTTTGTTTATAGTGTTTACCATTCTGTTTGGCTGTATGTTTTACCAGATGTTTGCCACCCTCCCAGTATTTTTTAACCAGAAACTCCACTTATCCCCTGCCCATATAGGTATGGTTATGGCGCTGAACGGAATATTGATTGTACTATTTGAAATGGCGCTCATTTACAAACTCGAACCCAGAAACATCCATATCAGCATCATAACCACCGGCGTTCTGGTATTGGGCCTTTCCTTTGTTACCTACAACCTGCTTCCCGGCACCTTTATCCTGGCATTGTTTGCCACCACATTACTTACAGCCGGCGAAATGCTCGCCATGCCCTTCATGAACCTGATGTGGGTCAAACGCACCGACAATACCAACCGGGGCCAGTATGCAGGGCTATACACAGTAGCCTGGTCAATTGCACAGGTGGCAGGCCCGTTTGCCGGCACACAAATCGCCCAGCACTACAGTTTCAACCTGCTCTGGTGGCTGCTTGGCGGCCTCAGTGTATGCCTGGCCATAGGCATAAAACTAATTCGGATGAAGGCATAAGAAAGGTTTTGTTGGCCCGGTTAAAGAATAGCTATGCAGCTTCAGTGGCCATAGCACGTTTCAGGTGCGGATATCTATAAGGCCTGCCAATCAAACCATCACAAAACATACAAAAAAATGATGGTCACTGCGACGAAGGAAGCATCCTCAGGTTACGCTGGCAATAACCCGCGCACATCCGGAAAAAATGCTAAATACTGACTAGCCGGATATCCAACTCCCCTCCTGTTTTTAGATTAACGTCTACTCACATCATTTATTTCTAATTATCACAAAAATGCCCCGATAGAGTGGCCTTTCAGTTTGTAGCATATCACACATTTCTTTGCCCAACACTCACCGTAATGGACTAACAAATACGCATAGGTGTAGGGACATGGTTCACCCCTGCCCTATTTTGTGGCTCCTCAAAAACAGACCTCCCACAACATTCGTTGCAGCAATCAATCATGCCGGCATTTGCACTGGCAACAGGTCAAATTCCTATTGCTTCACAAACTTCCACTCTTCAATGCCGTTTATTTTTACAAAGTAAACACCTGCAGTAAGTTGCGATACGTCTACCTGCACCTCCTTGTCGTCATAATTGCGGGCAAAGACAGTTTGGCCGAGCAGGTTCATAATTGCCACCTTGGTAATGGTCTGATCTGCGGTTATCGTCAGCGTTTTCGAAACAGGATTAGGATAAAACAACACGCGGCCCTGATTGATATTGCTGATACCCACACCGTGGCATTTATGTATTGTTAGTGTATCGGTGGCTATGCAGCCATCGGTAAGGGAATATTTGATCACAACAGTACCTGTACCTGCCGCATGAACGATACCCGATACCGAACCCACAGTAGCCAAAGCTGTATTGCTGCTGGTCCACATGCCTCCGGGCGATGGGTCGGATAAAGTGATTGCAGAATCCAGGCAAACGGTTGTAGGGCCGGTAACAGGGGCGGGGGCGGCAATTACGTTTACTGTCTGTACCTCAAAGCCCGTATTGCCAAGCTGGTAGGTAATAGTTGCTGTGCCGGTAGCTGCACCCACAAGGAGTCCTGAGGTATTGCCGACGGTGGCAATGGCAGGGTTACTGCTGCTCCAGTAGGTACAGGAGAATGCCGATGTCAGTAGGGTGTCCTCTCCCCGGCAAAGGGTCAGCGGCGCCAGGGTGGCGAGTGGCGTTTTAGTAAACGGATAGGAATATTTAGCCATTACCAGCGCCTCATAGGTAGTGGAGCCATATATCGGCACCAGTGTGTCTGCACCAAATATTACCGGGCTTATGAAGTCATCTCCATAATATACATTCCCGTTATTATCTACAGCTACACAATCCTGGTCATCACCCCCACCCATCCCCGGGTGCACCGTATTGAGGTGATTGCCTGCCGTATCGTATTCAACGAGGTATGCATCGCCTATTGTTACCATCCATAAATGGCCATTATTATCTGCCGCAACGCTCCCGGCATACTCGGCAACCATAAAAGTGTCTTCATGGCGTCCCCAAAGCGCATGTCCAAGCGAGTCGAATTTGATCAGAAAATAATCAGGATACCATATTGTGGGTGTAGTGGGCATAATCACACTGCCGAAACCCAGCGAATCAAGATAGCCTCCCGCCATGTACACATTGCCCCATTTGTCGGTAGTTATGCAGTTCACCCGGTCCTGGTCATGGCCTATTGAACCCCTGATCCATTTCTGATTGCCCAGGGCATCATATTTTGCAATAAAGGGGTACTGTACGCTGGCCGCGGTGGGATTGAAAAGGGTATCGCCACCGAAAATCAAAGTGTCGGAAAAATAAACACCGCCTACATACAAATCGCCCTGCGGCGAGGCTGCAATACAGTTTACAAAATCCGATGATCGTCCGCCAAAGCTCTTCGCCCATACCACCTCACCTGCGGGGTTAAATTTGGCCACAAACACATCGCATGTATCGGGACTCGTGCCCGAATTGTGCACTACCAACGTGCCGCCAATGGTATCTGTTGCCCCGTCAAATATTCCTGCCACATAGGGATTGCCCGCCTGGTCCACACTCAGGCCACTGGGGCCAATATTAGCTGTTATAGGGTCGTTGCCCATATGCCCCACATTTTTGATCCAGTCAACATGACCCGACGAATCCATCTTCACCAATACATACATACCGTAGCTCACTGAATAGTCACTGACAATCTGGCTGCCCGACTGCACTGTGCCATAGTAATAAACGCCATAGAAGTAGTTGTTGCCGCATTGGTCTGCAGCCATACTGAACATTTGAAGGCTATTGCCGTTGATATGGATCATCCAGCGCTTATGTCCGGCTGAGTCAGCAC
Source organism: uncultured Bacteroidota bacterium (assembly GCA_903904855.1). Classification (GTDB taxonomy): domain Bacteria; phylum Bacteroidota; class Bacteroidia; order Chitinophagales; family Chitinophagaceae; genus Nemorincola. Next base: position 34,634 of record CAIVEH010000058.1, read on the forward strand.
TCACTACAACGACCTTCACCGTGTCGAAAGGATTGATGAGCGTATCATGGCCCCAGATTACCGTCCCCTCTATTTGTCCGGCTTCATATATGTTCCCCATAGGATCCACTGTTATTGGCCAGGCTTCGCTAAAGGTACCGGGGTTGACCAGCACTTTCGCCCATTTCGGTGTAACCTGTGCATCAGCTTCCCCGGGGACAAAAAAACAAGCAAGCAGAATGATAAGAATAACGGGATATTTTGTCATAAAGTGGGATGTTAACAAGTATATAAAAGACAACCCTTGATTACAAAAGGTTGGGTTCATCCAGAATTAAAGCTAGTCTTTAGTGCGATCTCAACAAATAAATTCTGAATCCTCCACCGGCACAATCTTAAGCAAAGCAAACTGCATGGCCGTATTGGGAATGCCTGTTATACTCCCCAAGGGATAAAAAAGTGAACTTCCAAATGGGCTTTGCGCCTTCTTTGCGCGAGTCATTGTGCATTACTGGCCAGAATTAATGTAATAGTTTAGCCCATGTATAGTAACAACCCTCAGCATAATCAAAAACCTAATTTGTTTATCTTAATTTTTATGTTCATTACCTTTACAACCAGTACAGAGCAGCTCCTACCCGGAAACCCTGTACTATAAAAAATCAGAAGGTGGATAGCAAAAAAATCAGTACCGATTCAGGGATAGAAATCAAGGAATTATATTGTCAGCCAGTGAAAATGGATGAACTCCCAGGGCAGTTCCCATTCACCAGGGGCGTGCACGCTGCCATGTACCGCGACCGGCTCTGGACCATGCGGCAATATGCGGGTTTCAGCACCGCCGAAGAGTCTAATAAAAGGTACCACTTCCTGCTGGGTCAGGGTGTCAACGGTCTTTCAGTGGCATTCGATCTGCCCACCCAGATAGGCTACGATTCCGATCACCCTATGTCAGAAGGCGAGGTGGGTAAAGTTGGTGTTGCCATAGATTCGCTCCAGGATATGGAACTGCTGTTTAAAGATATCAGGCTCAGTGATATCTCCACCTCCATGACCATTAATTCCACTGCATTTATTCTCCTGGCTCTATACATAGCATTAGCTAAAAAGCAGGGCGCCGATATAAAAAAGATATCCGGAACCATTCAGAATGACATACTGAAAGAGTACGCAGCAAGAGGCACTTATATCTACCCTCCTACCCCTTCCATGCGGCTCATCACCGATATATTTGAGTATTGCAGTAAGGAGGTACCAAAGTGGAATACCATCTCCATATCAGGTTACCATATCCGCGAGGCAGGCTCAGATGCGGTGCAGGAGCTGGCATTCACATTGGCTAACGGCAAAACCTACCTTCAGGCAGCCATCACCAAGGGGCTGGATATAAATGTATTTGCACAGCGGCTGTCCTTTTTCTTCAATGCACACAACAATTTGTTTGAAGAAGTCGCCAAATTCAGGGCTGCAAGGCGTATGTGGGCACAGATCACCAAATCATTAGGAGCAACCGACCCTCGTGCCCAAATGCTGCGGTTTCATACCCAGACAGGCGGAAGCACGCTTACTGCACAGCAACCTAAAAACAATATTGTTCGGGTAGCCCTCCAGGGATTGTCGGCCGTATTAGGTGGCACTCAGTCATTGCATACCAATGGTTATGACGAAGCGCTTTCGCTGCCTACCGAAGAGGCCGCATCAATAGCCCTGCGCACCCAGCAAATACTGGCCTACGAAAGCGGTGCAACCGATACTGTAGATCCGCTGGCCGGCTCCTTTTATGTCGAATCGCTGACCAATGAAGTTGAAGCTGCAGCATGGAAGCTGATTGAAAAAATTGATGCAATGGGTGGCTCGGTAAAAGCCATTGAGCACCATTTTATGCAGGACGAAATTGCCCGTTCAGCATATGCCTACAACAAGGCTATTGAAGATGGCAGCAAGGTAATTGTAGGTGTGAATAAATTCACCTCCGATGAAATGAGCAAGCCACCCGGCTTCAAGATCAATGATTCCATACGCATTGCGCAATCAGAAAAACTGGCTAAGCTCAGGGCAGAACGGAATAACGAAGTAGCCTCAGCCTGTCTGGCAACTATTAAGGCAAAAGCTACGACTACCGAAAACCTGATGCCTGCTGTAATAGATGCTGTTGAAAATCTCTGCACACTTGGAGAGATAGCCGATACTTTGAGAAGTGTGTGGGGAGAGTATAAGGGGTAGACTACAGTATAATATTATGGAGGTTAAACTTTGACCATGAGATACCGGTTAATCATACTGACATTGTTTGCGCTTTCGGGTATTTATTGTTGCCGGAATGACTCCCATGATAAGCCAATCCAGATAAACCATAAACAAGTCATTACTTCAATGCTTTATAAACATGACAGTATCAGGCATCGCGCTAAGAAACAATCTATGCCTGAGTTAGAAAATAATTTATTCCCAAAACCTAAGAATCCCCATCAGATATTATCAACTGATGCAAAATTTTACGGTGAGCACCTGCTTAAAGGTTACACTAAAAAATTAAGGTATTATTTTGATAAGTACGAGGATTCATCAAATGGTGTCCGCATTTACATGGATACAACCTTAATAAAATATTTCGAAGGTGTAAAAGAATTAGGCTATCTTAATCGGGATAAAATCAAAGATTCAGTTTTTGTTTTGCCTGAACTGAATATTATTGAAGATGGTCAATCATACTATTTTTCTGATACCACCATTCCGCGCCTGCACACTGAATCATTTTGCTGTCACCCTGATAATATGTTTCTTGTCGGCGACATAGATGAAGATGGAATCAGCGAAGTTGGACTTTTTGTTTCAGCTTGTACTAGCAGGTATAAAGTGCTGTATGTATATTCATTAAAAAACAATAAATGGAAGGAAGTTGGTAATGTATGCTTTGATATATTTTACGAAAAGCCTAATAAAGAAAAGAGAGTTAGAAAAATAGGTAAAAGGAAATTTGAAATGCTGGAGATTTCTGCTTGTGTATCAGACAAAAAATATGCCGGTAAGCCTCATTGGAGAAAATTTTCTTTTTAGTGACCTGATAAGTACTATGGCACAACTATTAACCCGATTTCGCTTTTATTCCTTTTCTGCTCCAGCAGCCATGCACTCACCACAACATTGCCATAGCTCCGTATGCCATCTTTCTGATCCTGCATTTTCAGGTAGTTGTCATATAGTTGAGTACTATACCGGGCATAGTCATTCTGGTACTTTTTACTTATCTGGTCCAGGGTATCTATATGAGCTTTAGTCAGTTTATTGAGCATGGAGTCAAACTCCTTTGCCTTGGCCGAATCTCTCCTGTAAAGCCGGTTATTGGCATACAGCCATATATTCAGGTACGCTGAATACCGGAAAGTGCTGTCTGGCGTTGTGGTACCTAATGCATACGCCATCAGGTTTGCATCCTCTTCCGATGCAATACCTGCCTGGTGTGCCATTTCGTGGCATATAAGGAAGGGCATGGTAAATGCCGGCAGTTCAGCATCTATCTGGCCCTCCCCGGTAAAAGGGTTGTAATATCCCTCCACTCCCAGCCTCCTCATGAAATAACCAAAAAGTCCGGGCTTGATCTTCAATCCGTAATGCTTCACCTTACTATCTGTATAAGTTCTGTAAATTGCTTCTGCCTTATGGTCTGTTTCAATGAGTGAAAGGGAATGATAACCCGGTGCATATTCATTGAGTTTGTCAACCAGTATACGATTAAACGCAATCAGGTTTTCCAGCGATTTCTTTTTCCGCTCAGCCTTTTCAATTTCAGTTTGTGGTGGTGGTATCTGGTGTATAAGACCCCATTCCTGCAGTAAGGAAGGTTTGTAGTAATTAGCGCCCCACCCTGTAATAAATAACAGGTAAAAGAAAAGTATAGTCTTGATAGTTCTGATGACAGAATTAGCCAACAATACTTTAGCGGCCCTGAAGCGAATAATATACCTGACCCACTTTATAACAGTTACAAGAGCCCATACTCCTCCTGCTATATATAAAACATCGCCAATGCTGAAAGGCAAATGCCCCAATAGCAATCCCCGGAATGTTTGAAACGGATAAAAAATATATTGGTCATAACCTGCAATTATACCTGAGTAATACGGCAGCAAAAAATAAACCAGGCAGGAAATAACTAGTAACAATACCAGACTGATCCATTTTCCTTTCTGATTCATTGAACAAATATAGTATAACCACTTGCAAATGAAACGGGGAGCTAATGCCCCCCGTTTCTTAAAAAACATATCATTGATACAGATTATTGCTCAACAACCATATGGAATACTTTGCTCTCAGTAGCTGATTGCACATTTACCATATACATGCCATTGGCAAGACCGCTGTTCATCTGTACTTTCTCATCAATAACACCATTATGTGCTATCACCTTGCTGGTGTAAATAACCTGGCCAAGCACATTGGTTACTTCTATTGATATTTCCTGATCATCTATTGAAGAAAGCGTACCCTTGATTGTAAATGTTCCGTTATTAGGATTTGGAACCAGGCGTATATCGCCGGTCATTGTGCTAACTGGTTTCACACTTACGTTGCTTGAATGAACGGTAAATGAACTTCCACCTATCAGGTAACCACATGCATTACTGTCAGATACCTGGCAAGCTACTACATCCTGATCGTTAAGCGTGGTAGAGTACAGAACCGAAGTACTAGCACCAGTAAGTTCTACACCATTAATAGACCACCTGTAAACCGGAGCAGCGCCTGGATTAGTAACAGTAGCTGTAAGTGTGTCATTGTAAAGCACTGTACCCACATTAGCACCTGAATTCAGGCTGATTGTAACCACTGGAGCCAGACTTGTCTGTGTATTGAAAGTAAGATTGTTACTCAATACTGTAGATGCAGTTACGCACTGATAGCTGCTGGTCATAGTACAGAACAGTATATCGCCATCTGTTGGTATGTAGGTAAATGTATTACCGCTGCCTACTGGTACACCACCCAGTTTCCATGAATAAGAAGGAGTAGTACCACCATTAACCGGTGTAGCAGTTATATCAACTGTTGTACCCTGACATACTGTTGTTGAAGGTGAAGCTGCAATCGTTACTGAAGGAGTAACATCAGGTCTTACAGTCATCGTTACAGAACCATTGGCAGTAGCTGGCAGCGGACAAGGTTCGTTACTTGTCATCATTACACTGATAACATTGCCGTTTGATGGAACGAATGTATAAGAACTGCCTGTTGCTCCTGTTAAGATACCATTCACAGACCATGAGAATGCTGGAAATGCACCCCCATTAACTGTAAGTGCAGAGAAGGTAACAGTTGTACCTGTACATACTGTATCACCCACACCTGTAGCAACTGTTACAGAAGGAATAACAGAAGGCATGGTAGTTACTACAGCTGTACCTGTCATGTTTGAAGAACATGTAGTAGTCGAATTAACAGCCATTACACTGTAAGTACCCGCAGTATGTAGTCCGAAGCTGATAGCAGCGCCTGTACCGGCAACAGATCCCGGAATCAGGGAAGTACCATTGTATAACTGATAATTAACACCTGCATCAGATCCACTCAATCCTACAGGCAAACCAGCTGTACTTGCGCAATAAGCGCCACCACCTGTTACTGCATATACTGAAGGTAATGAGCTTATAGAAACAACCACACTACCTGCCATTGCATTTGTACAACCGGTAGCTGTATTTGATGCACTTACTGTATAAGTACCTGCAGCAGTTACCAGGCCAAAATTAATAGAGCTTCCTGATCCTGAAACCGGAGCCAACACATTTACAGTACCCAGTTTCAACTGATAAGTAATACCAGATGCTGTACCGCTTAAGCCAACATTAACACCTGTTCCACCTGTGCAGTAATTACCACCACCTGTTACAGTAAAGGCAGCAGGTAACGCATTAACTGATACAGTAACTGAACCTGTCATTGGAGCGCTGCAAGATGTAACCGGATTAGTAGCTAATATAGTATAGGTGCCTGGTGTAGTCTGAGGACCAAAATCAAGTGAACTGCTATACGAATGTGTAGTTCCTACAGCTACACCATCAAGGTATAACTGATAGAAACAAGGAGAATCCATGGCGCTGATGCCAACATGAGAACCAGCAGAACCTGCGCAGAAACTTCCACCACCTACAACAGTATAAGCTGTTGGCAACGGATTAACTGCTACCGATGCACTGCTGAGCATATTGTTGGTACAGCCGGTTGATGAATTTGTAGCTACAACTGTAAAGGTACCGCCAGTTGTCTGAGGACCAAAATTCAGTGAATAGCCTGTACCTGCCATTGTAGCTACAGATGAAGAACCTCTCCACAACTGGTAGTTAACACCGGCATCAGATCCGCTCTGGAACACTGGTACACCTGCACCGCCTGCGCAGAAACCGCCGCCACCTGAAACTGTGTAAAGCGCTGGTAAAGAATTAATAACTACAGATGGAGTATCGTTCATAGTACTGTAGCATGTTGTTGCAATGCTGGTAGCAACTACTTTATAAGTACCTGCTGATGTCTGCAGACCATAATTGATAGTGAAACCAGTACCTGATACCGAACCACCCACTGGTACTGCACCGAGATACAACTGATATTGAGTACCAACATCAGATCCGTTCAGAGAAATGTTAACACCTGAACCACCCAGGCAATAACCTGTTGAGCTTGCAATTACATTGTAAGATGTAGGTAAAGGACTGATTCCTATCGATGGGCTGCCTACCATGTTAATGCTGCAACCTGTAGATGCATCTGTTGCTGTTACGAAATAAGTACCAACAACTGATTGATATCCGAAATCAAGGCCTGTACCGGTACCTGCTGTTGGAGCGCCCAGCGGCAGAATACCACGATACAATTGGTAATTGATTCCCATTGTAGAATTGCTGAGTCCGATATGCTGACCAAGGCCGCCCGGGCAATAATTGCCACCACCGGTAACTGTATCAACAATTGGCAACGGATTAACAATAATGCTAACACTGCCGGTCATATTGCTTTGGCAGAGTGTAGTAGTATTGGTACCGGTAACAGTATATGTTCCTGCTGCCGACTGTAAGCCAAAGTTAATTGCACCTGCACCACCTGCCTGAGGTAAGCCGGTTGCAATACCGTCTTTATATAACTGGTAGCTGATTCCTGATGCAGAACCTGAAAGGCCAACATTCAGGCCAGTACCGCCTGCGCAATAAGAACCGCCTCCTGTAACTACATAAGTAGAAGCTGGTAATGGATTAACAGATACCGATGTGCTGCCAGCCATTGTAGAAGTACATGAAGTAACACTATTGGTTGCTACTACTGTATATGTTCCTGGTGCTGTCTGGTTGCCGAAATTCAACAATCCTGTTACACCGCCAAATGGAGCGCCAACTGGTGAACCTCCGAGTTTCAGCTGGTAGTTGATACCTGCATCTGAAGAAGAAAGCGTAACCGGAACTCCTGCACCGCCTGCACAGAATGAACCGCCACCACCTACATTATAAACCAATGGAAGTGCGTTAACAGATATGGACTGGCTTCCGCTCATTGAATTGATACAGCCGGTAACTGAGTTGGTACCGATAACAGTATATGCACCGCCACCTGTAAATGTGCCAAAGCTCAATGCGCTGCCAGTACCTGCCAATGCCGGACCAGTCATTACACTACCCAGATATAACTGATAGCTGATAGTAAGATCCGAATTGCTCAATCCTACAGGAAGACCTGCGCCACCTGCGCAATAGCTGCCACCACCGGTAACATTATAAGCAGTTGGTAAAGGATTCAGTGATACGGTTACACTGCTTGTCATGTTATTAGAGCAACCGGTAAGCATACTTGTTGCAATAACTGTATAAGTACCAAGTGCAGTTTTATTACCAAAATCAAGTGGAGAACCTGTACCAGACATAGGTAAACCGGATGTTGAAGCACCAACATAAAGTTGATAATTAACCCCTGAAACTGAACCGCTGAGTTGCACATCAGATCCTGTTCCACCTGTGCAATAGCCACCACCACCTGTTATTGTAAAGGCTGTTGGCAATGCATAGTTGGAAACTACAGCAGTTCCTGTCATATTGCTGCTGCATGTTGTTGTTGGATTTACAGCCTTAACGGTATAAGTACCGATGCCGGTTTGTAATCCAAATGTTACAGGAACACCTGTTGTTCCTGCAACTGAAGAACCTACAGGCGCACCTGAAAGGTAAAGTTGATAATTAATACCAGTGCTGCCGGTATCTACTCCTATCACTCTGCCTGTTCCGCCTGGGCAATAAGCGCCACCACCTGTTACAGTATGAATTGAAGGAAGTGGATTAATTGAGATCAGCACACTGCCCGTCATTGTTGATGTACAACCTGAAGAAGTCCTTGTTGCAACTACAGTATAGATACCAGTACCAGTCTGGAGGCCAAAGCTGATTGCGCTTCCTGTTCCGGTTACTGATGGCAGACCGGTAGAAATACCTGCTAAATAAAGCTGGTAACTTACACCTGTATCTGAGCTGCTTAATCCAACAGAAGTACCTGAAGTACCTGTACAATAGCCACCACCACCTGTTACGGTATAAAGCGCTGGAGCCAATAATTTATTGATAATTGCGCTGCCGGTCATTGTAGCAGTACATCCGGTAGCAGTACTTGTAGCACGGGCAATAAATGTATCGCTTAAGCCTACAGAAATTGTTCCGAAGCTGATAACACCACCTGTACCCGCAACTGCAGCACCTATTAAAGTACCATCATTAGGATCAAGTAACTGATAATTTACGCCTGTTACCGATCCGCTGAGGCCTACCGGTACACCGGCAAGTCCTGCACAATAGTTACCGCCGCCTGTAACTGTAAATACAGCAGGTGCAGTAGTAATAGATACGGTAGCAGCGCCTGTCATAGTATTGGTACAGCCGGTTACAATATTGGTACCTATAACGGTATAAGTACCTGTAGAAGCCTGAATACCCATATCAAGTGAAGAACCTGTTCCTGTTCCTAAAACAGCTGAACCGGTAGATACACCTAGATTATACAACTGGTAGGAAACGCCTGCCTGAGAATTGCTTATAGTAATATCTACACCAGTGCCGCCTGCGCAATAGCTGCCACCCGAAGAAACAGTATATGCTGTTGGCAGAGGATTGGTTGTTACAGTCACAAAGGCTGGTACCATTGGATTAGTACAAAGTGTGGCAATGTTTGTTGCAACAACATTATAGTTACCTGCTGTCAGTGGTCCGAAAACAAGCGGAGCACCTGTACCATTAACCGGTGTACCTATGGCTAATGATGTAGTAGTATTATATAACTGATATCTAATACCAGCGTCTGAATTATTAAGTGTCAATGTAACTCCTGTTCCACCTAAGCAGTAAGTAGAAACTGTGGTTGGTGCGAGTGTATATTGGGTAGGCAAAAGAGCAACACTAACTGTAGCGCTACCAATCATATTGCTTACGCAATTGGTTGTAGTATTGGTAGCTGTAACTGTATACGTTCCTGCTGTATTTTGTAGCGGGAACGTAATAGTTGATGGAACTGTAGCAAGTCCGGCTATAGTAGACTGAAGTGTTGCTCCGTTGAATAACTTGTAGTTATAACCTGAATAGGTTGTATCTACAGCAATTGCAACTCCTGTACCTCCGATACCACATACTACGCCACCACTACCTGTGGTAATATGAGTAACTGGTGGCAATGGATTAATTGTAACCGTAACACTGGTTCCGGTTACACTGGTACAACCTGTAACAGTATTGGTAGCTCTTACAGTATATGTTCCTGCTGCAAGCACTGAACCTAAAGGTAACAGAGCGCCGGTACCTGTAAAGGCAGTACCAAAATTTGAACCTCCTAGCAGTATCTGATAGCTGGTTAATGTCTGGGATCCGCTCAAAGTCAGTGGAACACCAGTACCACCTGCGCAATAAGCGCTTGATGTACCTGTAAAGCCAAGGGTAAATACTGTAGGTGCCACACCGGCTGTAACCGCTGCTGAGCCAAGCATGGTATTACTACATCCTGTAGTAGCATTCAATGCAGTAATTGTATAAGTAGCATTGGTAGTTAAAAGTCCGTAGCTGAGGGCCGAACCGGTAGTACCTGGTAAAGTAACCGAAGTTCCTCCTACCAGTGTATAATTCACACCAGTCTGAGAGTTACTTAAACCTACAGGAACGCCTGTACTACCAGGACAGTTAATACCACCACCGGTAACTGTGTATGCTGTTGGCAATGGATTAACCAATATAACAGAAACGCCTGTCATATTATTAACACAACCTGTAGTGTTATTGGTTGCAACTACAGTATAATTACCACCGGCAGTCATCGTGCCGAAGGAAATGGCGCCGCCTGTTCCTGTTACCAGCGCTCCTGGCAGTAAAGTTCCATTCAGGTATAATTGATAACTGTATGAAGTTCCACCAGAAACTGGCTGTGAACTTGAGAGACCAACTGCAAAACCAGTGCCACCTGCACAATAAGCTCCGCCACCTGTCATGTTAAATGCTGTTGGAAGGACTGATAAAGCAACAGTTGCTGATCCGCCCATGGCTTGTGTGCAACCTGTAGTTGTATTGGTAGCTACTGCTGTATAAGTAGTGGCTGTAGTCTGTATTCCAAATGATATTGGTGAACCTGTACCTGCTACCGGACTTCCTACAGCAGTACCACCATTCATTAATTGATAACTGATTCCTACATCTGAACCACTTAAACCAACAGCAACACCGGTTGAACCTGCGCAATAAGCGCCGCCACCGGTAAGTGTATAAATATTAGGCAATGCATTAACTGTACCTGAAGTTGTTGCAATACAACCTGTAGGTAATGTATAAGTAAGGCTAACAGTTCCTGCTGCTACACCACTCATAATTCCTGTAAAGCCGCCAATAGTAGCTATTGCAGTATTGCTGCTGTTCCATGAACCGCCTGCAGAGGCATCTGAAAGTGTTGTTGATGAACCTACACAGACATTCAATGTACCTGTAATTGCTGCAGGTAATGGATTTACGGTAACAGGATATACAACATTACATCCGATAGGAGCTAAAGTATAAGATATTACAGTTGTACCTGGGGTAATTCCGGATACAACACCTGTTGTTGATATACTTCCGACAGCAGGCAGACTGCTTGTCCATGTACCACCTGAAGTACCATCTGCAAGCGCAGTAGTAAGGCCAAGACAAACTGTTGGATTTCCTGTAATTACGGCAGGAGTTGGATAAACTGTAACTGTCTGTGTTACAAAACAACCTGCTGGTAATGTATAGGTAATAGTTACTGTACCTGCTGATACGCCTGTTACCACGCCTGTTGCAGAAACTACTGTGGCTATAGCAGTATTAGAACTTGTATATGAACCACCGGTTGTAGCATCGTTTAAAGTTGTACTAAGACCGGTACATACTGTAAATACACCGGTTATTGCTACTGGTTGTGGATTTACAGTTTCTACCATAGTTGTAAAGCAACTACCTGGAGCTGGTAAAGTGTAAGTAATTGTAGGAGTACCTACAGCCACACCTGCAACAACTCCCAGGCCGGAAATAGTAGCCAGTGAAGTGTTGCTGCTGCTCCATGAGCCGCCGCTTACACCGTCAGTTAGTGTAGTGGTAAGGCCTACACATACAGTATTTGAACCTGATATAGCTGCTGGTGATGGATAAACCGTTGTACCGGCAGTTATCAGACATGTTGTAGGCAATGTATAAGTAATCGTTGCTGTACCTGCTGTTACACCGCCCACAATTCCTGTTCCTGTACCTACAGTTGCAACTGCTGTGTTACTGCTGGTCCATGTTCCACCTGCGGTAGCATCAAACAATGTAGTTGTAGCTCCTGCACATACGGTAGCGATACCGGTAATTGCTGGTGGAATTGGGTTAACTGTTATCGGATAAGTTGTCAGACAGCCTGTTGGCAGTGTATAAGTAATAACAGGATTACCTGCTGCAACACCCGTTACAACACCGGTTAAAGCAACAACGCTTCCAAGTGTGGCATTGCTGCTGCTCCATGTACCGCCTGTTGTAGCATCGGTCAATGAGGTGGTTAATAATACACACACACTGGCTGTACCCGTAATGGCCGCTGGTAATGGATTAACCGTGAATGGGAAAATTACAAAACAACCTGCTGGTAAAGTATAAGTGATATTACAACTACCGAAAGCAACACCGGTTACTGTACCGGTTCCGGCACCCACTGTAGCAACAGCAGTATTGCTGCTTGTCCAGGTACCACCGGTAACCGTATTTGCCAATGTTGTGGTAAGACCTACGCACACATTATTTGTTCCTGTTATAGCTGCTGCTACCGGATTAACGGTAACAGTATATGTTGTAAAGCAACCTGCCGGTAATGTATAAGTAATACTTACTGTACCTGCTGCAACACCTGTTACAACACCGCCGGCAGATATTGTGGCAATAGCTGTATTACTGCTGGTCCATGTACCGCCGGTAGTTGCATCAGCCAGTGTAGTTGTTAAACCAACACATACTGTGGCAGTACCTGTAACAGCTGCAGGAGTAGGATTTACCGTAAATGATTCAGTAACATTACATCCTGCTGGAAGTGTATATGTCAGATTAGTAATACCGGCCAATACTCCGGTAACAATACCGGTACCGCCACCTATTGTAGCTACTGTAGGTGTTGAACTTGTCCATACACCACCTGCTGTAAGATCAATTGCAGTTATTGTAAGGCCTACGCAAACTGAAGCAGGACCTGTAATAGCAACCGGAGTTGGATTAACTGTTATATTAAAGGTAGCAAAGCAACCTGTAGTCAATGTATAAGTAATTGTTGGTGTACCTGCCGCGATACCATTTACGATACCTGATGATACGCCAACTGTAGCAATCAATGCATTGCTGCTAGACCAGTTACCACCACCCGTAGCATCGGCCAGTGTAATTGCTGAACCGGCACATACTGTTGTCAGTCCTGATATTGCAGCCGGGTTAGGATTAACCGTTACAGTTGCACTGATCGAACAGCCTGTTGGTAATGTATAAATAATATTTGCAGTTCCAAATGCAACACCGGTTACAACGCCTGTGCTTGCACCTACTGTTGCAACTCCCGGGGTAGAGGTAGTCCATGTACCACCTGTTGAAGTGTTAGCAAGTGTAGTAGTTGTGCCTGGGCATAAGAACATTGTTCCTGTAATAGATGCTGGCAATGGATTGATTACCACTGTCTGGCTACCCGACATTGTGCTTTGACATAAAGTAGTAGTGTTGGTACCTATTACGGTATAAACTCCTGCAGTTGTCTGAGAACCGAAAGTAATTGCTGCACCAGACCCAACAACCGGGCTTCCGGTAGAAACTCCACTCACATAAAGCTGGTAGCTTACACCAGTCTGAGAACTGGATAATCCTACAGCAACACCAGAACCACCTGCGCAATATGGGCCACCGCCTGTAACCGTAAATGTATTGGTTGGCAATGGATTTGTAAATATTGTTGCAGAACCTGACATGTTACTTCCGCAACCGGTTGTTGCGTTGGTTGCAGTAACAGTATAAGTTCCTACAGTAGTAATAGCACCAAAGTCAAGACCTGCGAATGTACCGGCAAGTGGAGTACCCACTGTAGTAGCGCCAAGCCATAATTGATAATTAATACCACCGGTAGAATTGGACAGGAATACATGTGATCCTGTACCACCAACGCAATAACCACCGCCGCCGGTTACAGTATAAACTGTTGGCAGAGGATAAACTGTAAATGTGGATGTATTATTGGATAACGGTACACTTGTACAGGTTAATGCATTTGAGATACCTGTAATAGTTACTGTGGTAGAGCCTGTAGCTATCAGTGAACCTAAAGGAATATTAAATGTACCAGTTGTAGCGCCCATTGTCAGGGTAGCTGTAGCGCCTGTTACGGCATTGGCTCCCGACAGGTTGTAGGTAACCGTGAAGGTACCTGCACCAAGCGATGAAGATGCAATAGTAACTACGCTGCCCACGCCTACGCATAGTGACGTTGCTACTGTTGAAGTGAATGAACTGATATTTGGTACTGGGTTAACTGTAATTGTATAAGAAGCAGTACAACCTGCGCCTAATGTATATGTCATATTTACTACGCCAGCTGCAACACCGGTAACAATACCGGTACCGGGTGCGATAGTAGCTGTTGCGGTATTACCGCTGCTCCATACACCACCTGAGGTAGCATCATTTAAAGTAATATTTGAACCTGCGCAAACTACAGTTGGACCTGTAATAGCCGACGGTGTAGGATTAACCACAACTGGTGTGATTACATAACAACCGGTAGGCATAGTGTAGGAGATGTTTGGTGTACCAACTGCTATACCAGATACTATACCAGTACCAGCTCCCACAGTCGCCATTGCCGGATTGGTTGATGACCAGGTACCGCCTGCGAGTGTGTTACTTAATACTGTTGTTGCACCTACGCATACACTGGCTGTACCAGTTGATGCCGGAGGATTCGGATTGACAACTACCGCCTGTGTAACATAACAACTGCCTAATGTATAAGATATAATTGGTGTACCTGCACCAACCCCTGTAACAACAGTAGATGCCGAAGGACCGGCCACTACCGATGCTTCAGATGTATTGCTGCTGCTCCATGTACCGGCAAGAGTGGCACTTGCTAAAGTTGTAGTGAATCCTGTACATACTGTAGCAACGCCTGTAATAGCTGAAGGAGTCTGGTTAACTGCAACACCATAAGTAGCATAGCACCCTGTTGCAAGTGTATAAGACATAGTTGGTGAACCTACTGCAACTCCGGTAACTACACCTGTACCTGCTCCAATCGTTGCCTTGGTTGCATCACTGCTGCTCCAGGTACCTCCGGAAGTAATATCTGCCAGGCCAATTGTCTGGCCGGTACATACTGATGTCGCACCTGTGATAGCTGCCGGGTTCGGATTAACTGTAATCGGAGTAGTTACATAACATCCTGTTGCTGGTATCGTATACGTAATAAGCGGAATGCCTGATGCAATACCGGTCAAGACTGTTGATGCGCTTGGGCCAATTACAACCGCAGCCAGAGAAGCATTACTGCTGGTCCAGTTACCTGTAGATGTTGCATCTGTAAGTGTAATATTAAAACCAACACAAACATTTGTTGGTCCTGCAATTGCTACCGGAGTCTGGTTAACAACAATACTCTTTGTTGCCAGACAGCCTGTAGGTAATGTATAAGTAATAGTAGGACTACCTGGAGTGATACCACCAACAATTCCGGTGGCTGCACCAACAGTTCCCTGTGCAGCATTGCTTGAAGACCAGGTACCGCCTGTTGTTATTGTTGAAAAAGTTGTAGTGTAACCGGTACAAACACTTGCTGCACCTGAAATAGCTGCAGGATTTGGATTAACAGTTACAGGCGTTGTAGTAAAACATCCCGTAGGTAAGGTATAGGTTATTATTGGTGTACCTGCAGAAATACCTAAGATAACATTTGAAGTGCCTGCACCACCTGTGGTTGTAGCTTCAGAACTGTTGCTGCTGGTCCATGTTCCTGCAGGAGTAGTTGCATCAGCCAGAGTAGTCGTCAGGCCGATACACACATTGGTTGTTCCGGTTATAGCTGCCGGATTAGGGTTAACTATAATTGTAGTAGAATTGGAACATCCGCTTGGTACTGTATATATTATTGTAGCGGTACCATTGCTTACACCTGTTACTGTACCTGTACCAGCGCCCACTGTTGCGAATGCAGGATTACTGCTGCTCCATATTCCACCGGTTGTAGCATCTGTTAATGTTGTAGTAGCCCCTACACATATTGATGAACCTGCGGGAGTCGGTGCTGGTGGAGTCTGATTTACTGTAACTGGCTGGGTTGTATAACAACCTGTTGCGTTTATCTGATAAGTTATTGTTGGTACTCCTGCTGCAAGTCCACTTACAACACCACCGGCTGTAACTGTTGCCATAGTACCATTACTGCTGCTCCATGTTGCAGGTCCGGCAGTTGCGTCTGTCAGTGTTGTAGTAAATCCGGTACATACATTAAAGGTACCGGAGATAGCGGCCGGTAATGGATTTACCACAACTGTTGCCTGGTTCAAACATCCTGTAGGTAAAGTATATATAATATTAGGTGAGCCTGCCAATACTCCTGTTACAATCCCTGTAGTCGCGCCAACAGTTGCCTTGGTAACATCACTGCTGCTCCAGGTTCCACCTGATGTGGCCTCGGTAAGCACAGTTGTTGATCCAACGCATACTGCCAGTGTACCACCCGGTACTGCCGGATTAGGATTAACTGTAACTGGCGTTACTGTATAACAGCCGGTTGCTACAATTGCATAAGTAATATTTGGTACGCCTGCTGCAACACCGGTTACTATATTACCTGCAACAGTTGCAAGTGAAGTATTGCTGCTGGTCCATGTTGCAGGGCCGGGGGTAGCATCCGATAGTGCTGTTGTAAGTCCTACGCACACATTCTGTGTACCTGTTATTGCAACTGGTGTCTGGTTGACAACTACTGTTGCTACAGCATAACAACCTGTGCCAAGTATATATGATATTGTTGCTGATCCTGTTGCTACTCCGGTTACAACACCGGTAGCTGCATTTACTGTTGCCTTGGTAGGGTCACTTGTACTCCATGTACCACCACCGGTAGCATTACTCAAGGTTGTGGTAGCTCCGGTACAAACAGCCAGAGTACCTGTTATTGCACCCGGATTGGCATTATCAACAAATGAAGTTGTTGCAGAACATCCTGTTGCAGTAACTGTATAAGATATATTAGCAGTACCTGCACTTACGCCCGTAACAAGTCCACCAGCTGAAACTGTAACGATAGCGGTATTGCTCGAACTCCATGTTGCAGGACCGGCACTACCGTCGCTTAATAAACTGGTACCGGTACCACATACATTTGTAGTTCCTGTAATTGGTAAAGGATTTGCATTTACAGCTACCACCTGGGTAACAGCACAACCGGTAGGCAGCGTATAAGTAATGGTAGGACTGCCAGGTGCAACACCTGCTACAATACCTGTACCGGCACCTACTGTGGCCCATGACGGGTTACTGCTGGTCCATACGCCGCCACCGCCATCTGTAAGAACTATGGTCGAACCCACACACACCTGGGAAGCGCCCGATATCGCAGAAGGCAAGGGATTTACAGTTACTGTTGCTGCTGAAAAACAACCGGAACCTAATGTATAGGTAATATTGGTTGTTCCTGCTGTAAGTCCGTTTACTAAGCCACCCAATGCAGTAATTGTTGCTACTGCAGGGGCGCTGCTAGTCCAGGAACCGCCAGCTGGTGATGATGCAAGAGTTGTATTTCCACCTACGCAAATCCCGGTTGTGCCGGATATTGCACCTGGTGTTGTATTCACAACTATCGACTCTGTAGCGAAACATCCTGTTGCTGTATTTGTAAAAGTAATTGTTGGTGTACCTGCAGAAAGACCTGTTATAAGACCTGTGCCCGAAACTATCGATGCCTGGCTGGTATTGCTGCTGGTCCATGTCCCAGGAGTTGATGCATCGGTCGCGCTTATTGCCGATCCAACGCAGACTGTTGTTGGGCCGCCAATTGCAGCCGGATTATTATTAATGGTCATTGGCCATAAGGCGTAACAACCCGAAGGTAATACATATGATATGGTTACAGCTCCTGCTCCTACGCCGGTTACTACTCCGGTTCCCGACACGACTGTAGCCTTTAAAGGGTCGCTCGTGCTCCAGGTACCGCCGCCTGTTGTATTGGTTAATGTTGTAGTAGCGCTCACACATAATGTGCTTGCACCTGTTGTAGCCACTGGTGTCTGGTTAACTGTATATGACTGAATTGCATAACATCCTGTTGCAGTAATAGTATAAGAAATGTTCGGAACACCTATCGATACTCCGCTAACCGTGGTTGAGGTACTTGGACCGGCAACTACAGTAGCAAGTCCTGTATTACTGCTGCTCCAGGTTCCACCTGCTGTTGCATCGGTTGCTGTATTCGTCATTCCGGTACAAACTGTAAACGGAGAACCCGATATTGCAGCTGGGTTAGCATAAACGTTGAATGCTTGAGTAGCATAACAACCGTTACTGGCAGTGTAGGTAATATAAGGTGCTCCCGCAGCAATTCCGGTAACTGTACCGGCTCCGGCACCTGAGGCTATTACTGAACCAAGTAGCGCATTACTGCTCGACCAGGTACCGCCTGCGGTCAGGTCCGTAAGTACAGTACTGTAAGTCATACACACACTCGATGCTCCGGCGATGGCATTCGGAGTAGTATTAACAGTGACAGGCTGATAAACCGCACATCCGCTTGGTACTGTATAAGTAATTGTTGGGATACCTGCCAAAATACCATTTACATTGGCTGTACCTGATCCTGGTGCACCTGTTGCAGAAACTGTTGCCAGTGATCCGTCACTTGAACTGAATATACCACCTGTCGTACCGCTTGCTACTGGTATGGAAAGCCCTGTACATACAGTAAATGCTGGAACTATTGCCGGACCGGTTATTGGCAGAGGTGTGCTAAATACAGTCATTGGAAATGTACTGAAACATCCTGTACTAGCTAATGTATAGGAAATGGTAACAGTTCCGTTACTTACTCCGGTAACAACACCTGTACCGTTTACAGTAGCAACAAAAGCATTGCTGGTGGACCATGTAGTACCGCCACTTGAAGTAAGGCCTGTTGGGTATGGTGCTGATGCACCAGTACAAACAGTAGGGCTACCAGTTATGCTGGTTGGTGCTGCTGCTACAGTTACCTGGGCATATGCAAAACAAGTATTGGGAAGTGTATAAGTAATATTAGAAGTTCCTGCACTTACACCGGTTACAGTTGTAATACCGGAAGTACCACCCGTAAAGCTAAAAAATATATTCGCTGGGCTATATGTTCCACCTGAAGTACCATCAGTTACTGTAATTGTTGCACCGTTAGCGCAAACTGTACTGGGTACAGTTATTGGTAATGGATACGCCATATTTGTGAAGGTGATGTTTGTCGTAGTGCTGCCAAATCCGTCAGTAACTGTTACCTGGATCGTTTCAGACCCTATATAGCCTGTATTTGGTGTATAAGTTACTCCTACCGGAGTGGTATTGGTTGAGACACCTACCAGTGCTGTAGGGCCATAGGGCAAATTTGCAATTGAGCCATGAGTTGGCGGAACAGTTAATGTCCAGGTAAAATTTGCTGCGCCTGTATTGTCATGCGCAGTTAACAAGGAGGTGATATCCGTTCCTCCTGCATTCGCACATAACGTATAGGTTTGTGCACCTCCGTTATTGAAGATTGGTTGGGCTATAGCCTGAACGCCAAACAACATCATACCTGCCAAAAACAGGGTTCTCATGATCCTGCTTTTTACATTGTTTACCGCATTGTGTTGTTCAGTGTAAAGATTCCTTGATGTCATAGTCTTTTGCTTTAGATAAAAAAATTAATTACCTCTTTTTATACATCTCCAGTTAATAATTGCACTAATAAACAGGCACAAAATGATACACCTTCTGCATCATTTTTAACCTGCCTTTATACAATTTTGGGACTAAGATAGTTTAAATTATTTTTAAAAAATAGATTTTGGCAAAAAAAATTAACCACACTGTCTTTAATCGGGTGATTTAGTAAAAGTATGACCCGTTTCAATCGTTTCTGAATCGCGTAAATAGTGACTGATTCAGTATTTTTAACATTCAATATATTGAATTATATTTATTTCGTGTGCCAAAAAAAATTACTAAACATTAAATTATACATATAAGTGAACCTATACTCCCAATGATTAAATTTGTACTCATTAATAGAAATTTATGAAAAAAATCAACTGGGGCAGATTATCCCATTTTATGCGATTGAGAACTTTTTCTTCAGGCCTTATCCTCATTTCATTATTTTGTTTTTCTGGTTGCGGAAATTCTGGTGAACAAATTCCAGATGTATCAAATATTACAATAAATCTACAAACATATCGTTTCGATAAAGATCTTTATGCTATCGACACTAATCATATTGGCCTGGGCCTGCAAAAGCTAAATGAAAAATATCCCGACTTCCTTAATTATTACCTCGACACAGTAAGACAATATGGCATCCATAGCAATTTCTCGGATACTGCAAAAGGTGGTATCGACAGCCTCAGAATCGATCTGACTTTCAAAGATTTTGTAGGGCTGCAGGATACTATTATTAAGTACTACCCCGACAATAAGGATATCGACAAAGATCTGACTGATGGCTTCCGGTTTATGAAATACTATATTCCGGATTGTTCTATACCACGCATTTTTTATCTTAACATGGGTTTAAGTAAATGGTCTTCCTTCCCGGTCGACAACAAAACCATCTGTGTTGGCCTCGATATGTTTCTTGGCGACCAATACCCCTTCTACCGGTCAATTGGTGTACCCGGCTACATGTTACCTCATTTCCGCAGGAAATACCTCCCTGTTTCGGTACTCAATACAGTTTACCAGACTATCCATCCCTTCAGGCAAGACGATAAAACACTGCTGGATCTGATGATACAAAGAGGCAAAGAGCAATTTTTCCTCCATAAAGTACTCCCCCACCTGCCCGATTCTGTAATTTTCGGCTTTACCCAAATTCAGCTGAAATGGTGCAATGAAAACGAAAATATGGTTTACAACTTCTTCATTCATCAGAAGCTGCTATATAATAAGGAAGGGCATAGCATACTTCCTTACGTTTACGATGGCCCTTTTGCCAAAGATATGGAAGCCCCGTCCGACCCGGTAAAATACACACCTGGCAATATAGGTACCTGGCTCGGCTACCGCATTGTTTGTGCCTGGATGGGCCAGCACCCGAAAACAACTCTTGAAGAATTGCTGAATCAACAGACAGACCCTGCCCGATTCCTGGAAGAAGCTAAATACAGGCCTAAGTAATAATAGAAAACGAGGATACATAGATTTACACGGCTTCTTTGTCTTAGTGATGTTGATTAAATAAAGTATATTTCAACTTGAGTTCGACGCATTTTTCTCACAAAAAACATAATTATTATCGTATTTGCAGGTTATTATGCATCACAAGATTAGAACTTTTCAAAAGTTCTAATCTAACCACAAGACCTGATGCAAATAATTGAAAATGAAAATAGTATCATCGAGCTAATGTTATTTTATACTATAGTCTGCATAAAACTCTGCTATAAACTTATTGATGGCTTTGTGGCTTTCTTACCGAACCTTGTTTATAGTTTAAACCGCATAAAATTATGCATTGCAATCTTTGATGGCTTTGCGGTCTTGCTTTTATATAATACCTATTATCAATTGATTGGTTTGCGGCTTTGCGGCTTTGCGTGAAACTTATCATTGCACAATTTTACACAGCGAGCAGTATTATACCACCGGTTTGCGACTTTTGGTAATATTATTCATTTCTCCTATTCATATAATAATTGCTGTACTTTCCTGGTTGAAAATTCATTTCATTTTTTTACTTTTGCACCCCGTTAGAAAAACGAATACTCAAATCAATTGCTTAACTGTAATTTAATTATGAAAATAAATATATTATTTATTATCACTTCATGCATGATAATAAGCCAGGCTCATGCTCAGATCAAAAAAGTAGATGAGATTAAGAAATCACTCGAAACAACCAATAAAGACACCGTTGCATGGATGCATGGTGGCGTACTCAATGCCGGCATAAATGAAGGTTTTCTGCACAACTGGGCTGCCGGAGGCGAAATTGCGTCCCTCACTCTAAATGGTGTTTTCCATGGATACCTCAATTACCTGCATCATCGCAATGTGTGGAGCAATAACCTCGATCTGAATTATGGCCTTAATTACGCTTACTCCACTGGTTTTCTCCCTCACAAAACAGACGACCGTATAGATTTTACATCCAAGTATGGTATCAGGTACGATTCTTCTAAAAATATCTTTTTTACCGGCCTGTTCAATTTTAAATCTCAGTTCACCAAAGGGTATGATTATACCCGTTCCCACTGGGATTCAGCAGCAGTATCCAACTTCTTTTCACCCGCTTATTTTACTACTGCAATTGGTATGGAGTACCGGAAGGGAAGCGATGTGTCTCTCTTCCTTTCTCCTCTTGCCGGCAGGTTAACCATGGCATCAAAATTTTATACAAGTCAGTCCGATCAGGGTGCTTTTGGTGTACCTAAAAACAAAACAGCCTACTATCAGTTTGGTGCTTATTTTTCAGGCCGATACCAGGCCAGTTTAAGTAAAAAAGTAGTTTATAAAGCCAGGTTAGACTTATATTCCGATTATCTGGCCAAGGATACAAAAGACTCAACAGGAAAAGTTATTAAAAAAGACAGCCCGGCTAACATAAGTATGCTACTAGATAATTTTGTATCATGGAAAATATCAAAGTACCTTAACCTGACTTTTGGCCTCACCCTGGCATATGATAATAATATACCTTACACAAAAACGCCCACACCCCACTACTGGCCCTAACGCCAACCAGGAAATACCCGGCAATAATATAGGATGGCTCCAGATAAACCAGGTGTTCACACTCGGCCTGGAATATAAATTCTAAGAATAAAATACAATGAGCTTATAATAAAATTATAATTCCCCATAGCCCACGGTTTCAACCGTGGGCTTGTAATAATAGGCTTTACATAACGGTTTTAACCGTTTACAAGCAATTAAATAATCTTTGAATCGATAATAGTATAGGTATTGGGTTACTCCAACTTTGTCAGATACAACGTTGGGCTTTATTTTTTGAACTATTAAGTTTCTGCCATTGTATTTAATACCCTATTTTTGCTTTGACGATTTTTTTCAGGCAAATAGATACAAGGTTTAATCCAAAGCTATTAATTGATGGCCATGAAAGGGACTAATACATCAGCGACAGGTGAAGCCCCTCGAAATAGATATTAAACAAAATAAGCCCTGAAAGGGCGTAATATATTTAGCAACGCTCTTAAACTTAATAAAATTACTTTTGCACGAATAAATCTGATTTAAACTTTAGACTAAATACTAAAGACTTTAGACTCCAAAAAAATGGCCGTATCATACCAGATAAAACTCCCGCAGTTCGAAGGCCCCTTCGACCTACTCTTGTTCTTCATTGAGCGGGATGAGCTGGACATTTACAATATCCCAATCGCAAAAATCACCAATGAATTTCTCAGTTATATTCACTCGCTTGAAACGCTGAATATTGAGCTGGCAAGTGAGTTTATTTTGTTTGTATCCACCCTCATGCGTATCAAAGCACGCATGTTGTTGCCACGCAGAGAACTCGATGCACAGGGCAAAGAAATTGATCCCCGCCAGGAACTGGTGGATAAAATTCTGGAATACAAACGGTTTAAAGAAGCCTCCGAAACAATGATGGTTATGGAAGCCGACCGTCTCATGCAACAAAAGCGCGGCAATATCCATGCCGAAATGGGAGGCCTGAGCGAAACCTACTCCGAAGGTACCGAGATCCAGACTGTAACCATGTACAAGCTGCTCCAGGCCTACGAAAAAGTGATAAAAAGGTTCAACGAGCGCATGAACAAACCACAGCATGTGGTGGTAAAATACAATTACAGCCTGGAGGGTCAGCGCACATGGCTCATCGACAGTTTGCGTGAAACCAAACGCGTACCGTTCGAAATATTGTTTGCAAGTTGTCAGAACCGTATTCATGCCATATTCACGTTTCTGGCAATGCTTGAATTGATACAGCAAAAATACCTCGCAATACTTATAGGCACAGGCCGCAATAATTTTATAGTAGAGTGGAGCGATGAAGCCGAAACAACACCAGCCCCCGAAACAGAACTTCCCGATTCCGAAAATCTGGCACAATAATTGTACTACATCATTTGCCGCCATATGCGGCATAAATCTCCCCTAAAACTGTCGGACAGAAAGATGGGGATTTTTTATATCGCCAAATTCATAACCACTTGCATCTATCATACTGGAAGAAAGTAAAGCGTGCCGGAAATAAGTAGATTTGAGGTCCATGCAACTTGCATCTATCCGGCCTCATCGGCAAAATATCCTGAAGAATAGTTTACCCTGATGTATCGAAGGGAGGAGCATGGTTCAAATGAGAATTATTTTTAAAAATTAAACACCACCCAAAAACAGAATTCGTGTAGAGACGCATTGAATCCGACTAACCCGCGCCCATCAGGAAATGATAATAATAATACAACCATCAGGAAGCACTCTCCCGGTTCGCAACAGACTCCCCTCCTTTCTTCAAGGAGGGGTGGCGAAGCCGGGGTGGTTCTTTCCTGTTTTTTCCCGGATCCCGAAGCATTTCGGGAAGGAGGGGACCGGTTGAACGAGGCGAATGCCGAGTGCAACCAGGGGTGGTCAACCCGCGCCTATCAGGAAGCACTCTCCCGGTTCGCAAACTCCCCTCCTGTTTTTAGGAGGGGACCGGTTGAACGAGGCGCATGCCGAGTGCAACCAGGGGTGGTCAACCCGCGCCCATCAGGAAACCCTCTGCCGGTTCTCAACGGACTCCTCCATACTTTAAAACAATTATGCTAAATCCCTATCCCAACCTCACACCCATAACAATAGCCTAATGCATGGCCCCCCTTTAGGGGACGGGGGTTACGTCTCCTCATCAAAATATATCTTATAAAAACTCTTCCCCAGCTTCGCATCAAACCCCTTCTCAATGAGGCTCTTATCACCATGTATATACACATGAAAATTCTTGTCCAGCTTCAGCACGCTCTTAAATACCCTTGCCTGCTTCTTCACAGCGCTGTTGCTTATCTCAAAATTATCCTCCAGCTCCACACCCGTATCCTGCACATACTCTTCCTTATATTTTGTAAATGATTTGATCACCTCCTTGTCCTCAAATACCATCTCGAGGAAACTGTCTTCTTCAAAAGCCGCATTCTTTTTAAAGTACTCCACAGTCTTGTTCAGATAGCTGATCTTGTCTGTTTTATTCACCTCATACTCCTGCTCCAGTTGGTTCGTCACAAAATTTTTGCAGGCATCCAGGTAGTGTTGTGTAGCATGGTAGTTGTCGTTCGAAGGAGTTATTTTCAGAAACTCATTTTTCCAGTACAGAGCCTCCTCGCCGCGGCTCACCGCATCCACCACAGCCACTACATACCCACCTTCTTTATTGGTGTTCAGTATCAGGCAGCCCTTATCCAGTTTGTTGATGTTTACCCCCTCCTCAATAGCCAGCAGATAATCGCTCCCATCAAACTCCGGCTTCAGAAAGGTATCCCTGTTCTCCGACTTAAAAATCCCAATCGCATCCAGCTCCACACCATCCAGCAGGCAGTTCTTGAAATAAGCTACATACAGTTCTCCGTTCTTAATTTTCGGATGAGCAGATGATTCATACAGCAGCTTCCCAATCTCTTTCGACTCCTTCACAAACCCCTTAGGCCCACCAAAAATATTCCGCGCCACCGTATATATCTCATTCAGCTCAATGTTGGTCACATGCGTGAAATTATACAGCGGTACCTCCACAAACGACTTCAGGAAATAATCTGTAAGCACCTTCGCCAGGTCCGGCTGATGCTGCAGGTCTATCGTATTGTCCGACAATTTATACCCCTCGTCCAGCGACTTATTCCCCACCCTGTGGACGATAATTTTATTGAGATTTATTTTTAGAAATTCGAGCATGATTATTCTTTTATAGAATCCGGGTAAATACAAGAGTTAATTTAATCAGCAGCTATCGAAGTTGCAGATAGGCTTTTAATTTAGAATCAACCTCATTCTGAATAATGGAATTAATAAACCCAAGCCTTCCCATTACGAGGGTTTTATCAAGTGTGGCAATTTTTGAAATCCTTAAAAGGGATTGTTTTCTGATGCCGTTTTGTTTATCAGGATGGAGTACTGCATCAGTGGGTTCTTTCCACTTTAATTGGGTGGTAATGAAAACGACAGTTAGTTCATTTGCCGACTCAGCTATAACTAATGCAGGTCTTAATTTATTTCCTGAAAGATCAGAAAAAGGAAAAACAATAAGTATTACATCCCCTTTCTGCATCAGTATTTTTCTATCAGGTCATCAAGAGTGTACAATTCTTCCTCATCATGCAGAAACGCGAAAGCGTCTGAGTTTTCCACAATCCTTTGTATTCCTTTTTGTAATTGTTCGTCCTCCGTTTTCTTTACCATAAAATCAGCAAAATCAGCCACTTCCTCACCAGCAGACTCAGGAAGTCTGTTTAGTGCATTAATTGTTTTTTCAATTATTTCAGCTCTCGACATTTCGGTTTCTTAATAACCAAATTTACGTATAAATCTGAATATAGACAACCTTCTGCTTACACCTTCAACTCGTTCTCGTTTATAACGAGAATGCACCGGTTGTGCGTTTGTAACGCACGACCTGCGAATAGATACCTCGCAACACTAAAATTCAGATCGCCTTTCCCAAAACATTCTTCAGCAACACATCCGAAGTTACATCGTAAGGATTGCCGATCCCAGCGGCTGTTGCAGGCCCGCCGTCTCCAGCATAATATTCACTTCCATCTCCAGCTACAGTTTAAATCATCTGTGCTGTCAGTGGCCAGGGTAGCAACATTAATAGAGAGTAGAAAATGTGCCTCATAAATATAAATTTGTTTGTTATTAAAGTAAATTAAATTACATGAATGGAGATAGCTTTTCAAAAAATAAATCGCTCCTATTAATCCATTTAATATTTTGATTGCAACAGTATTTGCAACTACTATTGGTATTACCCCGGCGCACAGTTCCTGCGCCATTTTACGGTCATTTTTATAGAGTATTTATTTATAATATAAATAATTATTACATGTTTATTGATTTTACCCAAACAAATCCTGATGACAGTTTCCGTGGTTTTAATAAACTTATTTCAAGCATTTTAGCAAAAATCTATTTGTTCATTATTTCTTCAAGCAACCCTGCTGTATCAATACCATTAAATTCCCTTTCCGCATATAGATTAATAGGACTATAGCTGTCCTTTCCAAAAAATGAAATCGTTATTATTCCTGTGTAGTTTCCATCCTTATAAAACCTCATCGAACATTTGTACAACATTTTATCATCTATTCGAATAATACTATCATTCGTTCTTATGCTATCAGTAGAGATCAGACCATTACTATTACTAACAATGTAAATAGCATCATCTATATTATGTAACACATAATTTACTTGGGTATTATCTCGATCAACAAAAAGATGCTTTAGGGAGTCAATTTCTCTACTTTTTAGCTGATCGATTAATGTCATAAATGCTTGCCTCCTCTTAAAATCAGCTTTTTTAAGTCTGTCAGAGCAGCTTAAACAATAAAAAAGAAGTGCTATAAATAGAAAAATGTAAAATTTATTATTTATCATGTGTTAATTTTTAGGAATTGGGTAATTCTTAGTTTTCAATATTTTATTGCCAATTGCTTTAACTGCTTGGTTGTAAATTGATTTTTGTTCAGTACTCATCCCTTCTTTGTAGTTGCTAGGTGCGGTACCATCGGTTACATAATTTATAAGATCTGCCCTAAAATTGCCTGCCTCATTTATTTTGCCGATCGCTTTAAGAGCACTGGTTAATTTTGGATCATTTATAGTCTTGTCCACTAAATTAGTAGCGGTGTAAAATCCGTTTCGCAATTTTGGTTCTTGATATACAATGGCAAATGTAGATACATTGCCTGTGATAGTATTTTTTACCCCTCCCAGCGACTTATTCCCCACCCTATGGACGATAATTTTATTAAGATTGATTTTTAGAAATTCGAGCATGATTATTATTATTGAATTCGAATATTTTTGAGGTGAAGATAGTCACCAAAAGATGATTTTGGCATTAGTACAATAGTTATGTTTCAACTGGTTCTCGTTTTTAACGAGAATGCACCGGTTGTGCGTTTGTAACGCGCGACTGCACATAGCTACCTTACAAAAATAAAATTCAGAACGCCTTTCCCACTAGTCCAAGCAATCCCGCTTGGTCTTAATTCATGCAAGAGTCCCGCTTGCGTAATAACTGTTAAATCTTCTCGCTGACTATTAGAATGCACCGGTTGTGCGTTTGTAACGCACGACCGGCGCATAGCCACCGTACATTACTAAAATTCAGAACGCCTTTTCCAAAACCTTCCACAGCAATAAAGTCGAAGTTTCCTCCAAGGTGTGCTTCACCTTCTTCTGGTGTGGCACACCTGTGCTAGACTCTCAACTAACCTCCAACTCATTCCATCATTCCCCAAACCACAAATAAAGCCAACCAATTTGTCATTCGACCAATTACTGTTGAATATTATGTCAAAAAGTAAAATTAAATCCTTTTTATTTGGATAAATAAACCTTTTATCTTACATTTACTGCCATTTATTTTGGAATACCTGAATACACTTCATTGGAATAAACTAACTACTAAATACTTTATACTAAAGACTAAAAAAATGAAACACGAACAACTGCAGCAAGCTGAGGCTCTCTACATGCAGACCAACCTCCCCAAATCCGAAATCGCCGATAATCTCGGCATCAGCCGCACCACCCTCTACACATGGGCGCAGGAATACGACTGGGACCGCCTTAAATCCAATGCCAGGAATATGCCAACGCTTATGGCCGAGAACATGTACATCCTCCTCGGCCATAAGCTCAATAGTGTTCTGGCCGCCTACGATAATGGCAGAATCGTCCCGCTCAACGATCTGAGTATGATCTGCAAACTCACCAATGCTGTTCATAAGCACACCAACCGCAGCACCATCAACGAAACCATGGAGCTACGGATGCATTTCATGGACTATGTGAAGGCGCAGGAACCATCAATGGTCGCTTCCGTGCAGCCGCTTATTGACGGCTTCATCCGCTCCCGTGCAAAAACCAAACCCGGAAGGCCCAATGTTCTTTTGCCGGTAAAAGCTCAAACAGAGAATAAAACACCCAATGATCAGGATTTGCTGCAGGCTATAGATGATATCAAAGCCCGTACTCAAAATGGGTCAGCAAGCCAAAAGGCAACCAATATAACAGAGCAGCCACAAGACTTAGAAGCAATAAATAAATTCCTGGACCTGGCCGACCAATACATAGCACAGCGCCCCGAATTCACTGTTGATCAGTCTGCAACCTCGCAAATAAATACACCTGTTTTGAACAAAGCCAGCAACCTCAACCGTGCTCAGCGTCGCGAACTCGAAAGAATAGCCAAAAAGAAAAATCAACAGAAACAGGCGGCATAATCTGCCAGGGCTGTTGCAAGGCCGCACACTGAAACTGAACACTGTACGGAAATTGTCCACTTTTTACCCCCAAAAAATTGATAATCAATACAAAAATGTTCAGTTTCTAATGGAGCATAGGTTGTAAAAATAACCCTAATTCTTACTCCCTCATCTTACGTTAGAAATAGGAACTACTAGCCAATACTTTTATATCACAGCATTAATCCTAAATAAAATTATCCCTATCTTTGTTTATAACAAAATTATATGGAAACCACAATCCGTTTAAAGCCTGCCGAATTGAATAGCCAGATGCTGGATATGGTTAAGCTTTTGGTGGAGAAATCGGGTTTTAATGAAATAAGCATCAGCCTTTCTGATTCAAAACCACTGAAGCGCCTCAGGAAGGAATCTACTTCAGAAGTTCAAAATAAAATAAGCTCCGCCTTAAATGATATAAACACTGGCAATACTGGGCATTTCATATCTTTTACCGCCGAAGAATTTGAACAGTTCTCACAATCCCTGGTAAAAAAATGAGGCGCATTTCATTTCTTCCTGCTGCATTTAAAGACTATGTGGAATGGTCTTCAGGAAATAGGGAAATGTTTGATAAAATAAACGAACTGATCAAAGAAATTCAAAGAGACCCATTCAAAGGGAAAGGCAAACCCGAGCCCTTAAAAGGTAACAATAAAGGTAGCTGGAGCCGCAGAATAAATTTAGAACATCGTTTGGTATACTCTGTCACTCAGGATATGGTAACAATTATTACCTGCCATGGACATTATGAATAGTATGCTTCCACTGGTCTGAAGTTGATGGAAAAACAAAAAGTTTAGTGGTCTTAGTTTCTCTGGGCCTTATTATGTTGCATCTTCACGCTGCCGAACTCCTTATATACTTTATTAGATGAAAATAATCCATCAACCACACGCATGATTTAACCCCTATTCATTCACCTTCCCCATGGCCGCCTGCTTCATCTGGTGCGTTGTGGCATGGCCCAGATACTTTTCAATCGCCTTTTCCAGCAGGTATATGAGAGGGGTCAGTACTAAAGCCATTGTAAACTTATAGGCATAATTCACCAGCCCTATCGCTATTACCCGCTGATACGACCATCCTTTGCCAATCTTAAAAGCAATAAACAGCACTATGAAACTATCCACAAGCTGCGATACTATTGTTGAGCCTGTCGATCGAAGCCAAACCTTCTTTTCACCCGTTATCTTTTTTATCTTATGAAATATCCACACATCCACAAGTTGGCTCACAAGGAAGGCAACCAGGCTGCCCGCAATGATCCACATACCCTGCCCGAAGATACCGGTAAAAGCCACCTGCATATCAGGTATGCCATCCTGTTTCTGGCTTCCCGTCCAGAACCCTGTATCTGGTGGCACCTGTATAGCCAGATAAAACATCAGGAATGCATAACTGATCAGCCCTATCGCAATAAAAGATATCCTTCTAATAGCCTTGGGGCCATAATATTCATTCACAATATCGGTCATCACAAACTCAAGCGGCCACAGCAGCACACCGCAGGTCAGTGTAAAGGTGAGACCCTTCTCGCCCAGCAATGTAAACGGATGAGGGGCAAGCCCAAACAGGCGCTCCAGCGAGAATAATTTCCCGCCTATGCATTCTGCAATCAATGCATTGGCCACAAAAAATGAAGTGAGCAGTATAAACAGCCTGGTAGGTTTGTCATTAAGTATTTTATGTATCATAACCGCAAAATGAATGAGCTGATCTGAAAAGCAAAGATTAAACGAATAACTCGAAATAATAGCGATAAAGCTATCCGAAATTTACCAATACATGGTTATTGAGCTATAAAGAATAGCACTAACTTTGAAAAAAGCTATTGAATTAATGCGGATTGCCAGCCTGATATTACCGGTTGTTATAGGATCTGTTACAGGTATTATAGCCATCTCATCCGGCGAGATATACCTGCATCATCTGTTTCCATATACACCCGGCACCAACGAAAACGAGGCTCACTCGCTTGCTCTCGCCATTAAGCAAATGCCTGCTAAGGCATTTCAGTTATTGCTGGTCAACTATATGCTGGGCTCATTTTTAGCAGGATTTATTGCAACGTTGCTTGCCAGAAGAATCAATGTGATTCCGGCCATTGTGGTAGGTGTTGTACTCACATTATCGGCAATTTTCAATATAATCACCTTGCCTCACCCGTTATGGTTTTCGGTGGCAAATCTGATGGTTTATTTGCCTTTCAGTTATTTTGGATACCTTGTAATCAAAAAGAAAGTGAATACGCCAGATTCCTGTATTCAGGAATGAATTCTCTGTTTATTTTGTAAAAACTCAGGATTTGATTATCTTACATTTGAATGTTTAAAACATTACTGACCATATTATTTTATTTTACACTGTTTCAGGTGCATGCCCAGCGTGCAACAGATACCTTCAGGCTATATTTTGATCTGGGAATTCCATCATTGAATGCAGGTACTGAAAAGAAGATAGACTTGCTCGTTTACAATGATAAAATCATCAATGGTAGCAGTGTTATGATTGTAGGTTATGCCGATTTTCTGGGCACCGAAAAACACAACCGGGACCTGTCTATGCAGCGGGCAAAAAATGTAAAAAACTATCTTGTTAAATACGGTATCGATGCCAGGTATATTACATTGTGTGAGGGGAAAGGCGAAGTGCACCGCAAAGACATTACAGACAAAGGCGGCTTCCCTACCGACAGGCGGGTTGATATTGTGGTAAATAACATCAGGGAGTCTGGTGAGAAACTGGTTGCCACAACCAAACCGGCAAAGGATACATCAAAACCGAAAAGACATGTAACTACTACTAATACTACCCTGGACAGTGTAAAGAACCTGAGACCCGGTGCACTGATTATCCTGAAAAATGTGTACTTCCCTCCCGACAGGCACACTATAAAACCTGAATCCAAGGAAACGCTCGAGCATCTGTACAAAGTGCTTAAAGATTACCCTAAACTGAAAATTAGTATCGAAGGCCATGTATGCTGCATCAATCCCGCAGTAAACGATGCACTGGATATAGATACCTACGAACCGGTACTCTCCCTTAACCGCGCCAAGGCCATTTATAACTACCTTGTCGACCGCGGCATTGATACATCGCGCCTGAAATATGTGGGTTTTGGCAGAAGAAGACCTGTTGTGCCTGTTGAGATAACTGATGCTGATGAAGAATTGAACCGCCGGGTGGAAATAAGGGTTACTGAAAATAAATAATGCTGCCTGATTATTACTGCTCCACAGGCTTCTTATGTTTCCATCTTCTGTGCGACCATAGCCAGGATTCTGGCTGAGCAATGATATCGCGTTCCAGCCTTTTGGTGTGCGCCTCTGTTATTTCACCATCTCTGGTTGCCGAAGGGTTTTCTATCAAAGGCTCGGCAAACATTTCATAATAACCCCGTTTTACCTTTTTCACACAGCAATACACCACAGGCAGATTCAGTTTCCGTGCTATAGTCTCAGTACCCTTGAAAACCGGTGTATCCTGGTTCAGAAAGGTAGTCCAGTAGGCGCTTTCGGGCAGAGGTGTCTGGTCGGCAATAAATACTGTTGCAGTCAACTCATTTTTATTGGCCAGCATTTCTTTAAAAGCCGTTTTCATAGGAATCATATTGGTGCCAAAACGGCTCCTCATCCTCAGCATTAGCCCGTCAAAATGTTTATTGGCTAGTGGATGATACAATACTACAAGCCGTTGTTTACATAACAGGCTGAAAGGGTGCCCTGCCCACTCCCAGTTGCCCATATGCCCCATCACCATGATCACACTCCGGTTTTCAGCAGCATATTTTGCAAACACAGCCAGGCATTCCTCGTTGAACTTGCAATGCTTTTTTATACCCTCTTTGCTTATAGTAAGTATCTTAAAAGTCTCCACCATAAAGTCGCATAGATTATGAAAGAAGGCTTTACTAATGATATTAATTTCCTCGTCTGTCTTATCCGGAAAAGCATTATGGAGGTTTTGCAACACTACTTTTCTCCGGTAACCCAGGCAGGTGCATAGTATAAAATACAAAAAGTCAGAAAACAGGTAGAGTACCGGAAACGGCAGTATAGAAATCAGGTAAATGAACGGGAGTGTGATATAATAAATAACTGCGTTCAATTTGGTTTTGTTTGTGCGAAATTAGAGAAATAAGCTAAATAAACACCTCTCACTGTTCATTCCTAATATACAGGATTGAGATACCCCCATTAAAATTGCAATAAAATATTGAAAGAATAAATTTTAATCCCCAACCAATTGCTTTGTTCAACATAGATTTCTGTTTCTATCAAATGATTTCTAAGCTCGACTATTGCCCGCAACCCAAAATCCTTCCCATAGCTAAATGAATTGTTTCAATTTAGGGGTTCAGGGGTTATTACTTCTCTATCAAAAAACACTTCCTATTCAGCTTCCCCTGAAAATCAAAAGGCGTCGTAATACCGGTGATATCCTTAACTGTCAAGGCTGGTATACTATCCCTGTCCAGCACAAAATCCCTATAGTTATTACTGAAGTATATTTTGCCGCCATCAGAGAGACCTTTCAGCAGTTTTTTGAGCAGGAACACATGGTCGCGCTGCACATCAAAGTTGTCCTCCATGCGCTTGCTGTTGCTGAAAGTGGGTGGGTCGCAAATAATCAGGTCATAGGCATTGGCCGGCATATACTCCAGCCACTCTATCACATCGCCATGTATAAAATCGTGCTGGGTATCTTTATACAGCTTGTTGTACTGCATATTGCGCTTGGCCCAGTTGAGGTAGGTTTTCGATAGGTCGACCGAAGTTACAGTACTTGCACCACCAGCAGCGGCATATACACTGAATGAACCCGTATAGCAAAACAGGTTGAGCACATTAAGCCCTTTGGCTTCTTCCCTTACCATTCCCCTTGTTATGCGGTGATCAAGGAACAAACCGGTATCCAGGTAATCAGTAAGATTAATGATAAAACTCAAGCCCCCTTCTGGAACAATTTTCTCTACTTTCTGCTCATCAAATTTTTCATATTGGCCTTGCCTGCCTGCCTTGCGCTGGCGCACCTTCATGAAGATATTTTCGGGAGTTATTTCCAGTACACCGGCAAGTACTTCCCTGCAACTCAGCAGCCACGCATCATGCTCTTCATCTTCCATGCCGTGCCGGCGTTTATACTCAGCAGCATGCACCACACCATTGTACCAGTCGATGGCAAAAGGGAACTCAGGCAAATCATGATCATAAAACCTGAAACAGGCTATTTCCTGTCTGCGCGCCAGCTTGCTGAAGTGTTTGTAAACTTTAGTGAGGCGGTTTTGGAACATGGGGAGTTTGGATTCTGGAAAGAGTATCATCTTATTTCGGGCTTATTTTGCAGGTTATAATTTAACTTGTTGGCTATCTCAAAAGTACCTTTTGGACAATTCATTAGAATATGCCAATCTCTCATTAAATCCATTCCAATCATTGCATCTGAATTTATTCCACCGACTTCAAAAATATCATCAACAATCTCTTCGATAATAATTCTGCACAAATAATATTCAACTACGGCTATATCACCATTGAAACTCTCCAATTCTCTTTCCCCAATTGGTTTTAATTTTAACCTCCGGATTAATTTGTTGGGGATTAAAGTTAAATCACTACCGGTGTCTAATAATACATCAGTGATTTTATATAAGACTTTCGTCTTTAAATCAGGAGCGCCAATCAGTATATCAATACTCAGACATGGAGGAAAATATCCCAGATCCATTTTAAATTCTTTGCCTCCAATTGCCATTTATGCAATTTTAACCCGCTTAAACCTTGGCGATGCAATTCTATAAGGCTTAGACCGTCTTGTAACCAATGTCATAAAAACAGCTATATATCCATGCTTTTCATAAACCCGTTTAGCCATTTCTGATATTGAAGCATCTGAATCCAACAACTCACCATTTAGCAAAGCAATATATTTACCTTCATATTTCTGTAGATATTCTTCTTTTTTTTCTTCATACCATTTCATCTCCCTCCGGATAGTGGCTTCATCAATTAATTCAATATCTTTCTGAGAAAGTACAACTGACTTCCGTCTTTTAGGTCCATTCTGACTTGTAAGTGCCGCAACCATAATATTCAGGAATTTATCTACACGCTACAAATTAAGTGTAAAATGCTATTCAAAGTTAACCAATTTTTGTTGAATTATATCCAAAAAACAAGTGGCTGCTTTCATAAAAAAACAATCGTCAGTAATTCATTTAAGGCCACTTATTTATTTCCCCTGTTTCACCAAAATATACTTCCCCGCTGGCTTAATTTCCTGCAATGCAGTATCTAATTGCTGGAGATTACCATTTTTTAGCCGGAGGAAATAGGTTGTTTTGTCAGGTATATCCAATTCCACCACGGTGGCATTTTCGACTTTGGCAGAGCCTTTTAAGACAGTCCACTCACCTTTTCTTTCAAGGGTTACATTTTTTGATTTTTGTGTAAAGGTAAATGCCCCCATATCATAAAACGGCTCATGGTTTAGCACCAGTACTGTGGTATCCACATACCCATTTGCAGGAATATTACCCCTGTAAACATCACTTAGTATCTTGACTTTCCCTTTTGTGGCGTTGACCTTATTACCAGACTTGCCGCTATTCTGACAAAATCCATTTGAGTTGAAAAGGAAAACCCCTAAAGCGACTATTACCCATTTTAGCATATCGTAAAACTACTTATTTCCAGTCAGATATCATATCATTTTAAATGCACGAAAGTGATTTATCCACAACAGAATATTCATCCCGGCAATCTTGAAATTCAAAACAATTGGGAAATATCGATTCAGTTTCGACTTTTATTGGTTTCAGCGGAATCATCAATATGCCAGATAACTGAGAAATTAGTTATTGGAATTCAGCATATTAGCTACTAACCATTGTTTCCTCTTTTCCATCAGTTTTACTACCAACTTTAATGTCCCAATTATTAGAAATATTAGCTAAATTTGAACTTGAAAACCCCGCCTATTAAGGGGATGAAATTTTATGTCTAAAAATCTGAGTGAATTATCAGGCAGGAAAGGGCTTAGGGAGAATCTTTTTGAAGAGTTGGGAATAGCTGCAACAGAAACAGGATCGGTATCGAAAGAAAAGTCGGAAGAGCTTGCTAAAGAGTTCCTTTTCGGAACAGCCAATGTATATGGCACGGCAACTTTTTATGATTTTCTGAGGCCGGAAAACAAAGGGAAGAAGGTATATGTATGTAATGGCAGTTCGTGCCTTACTGCCGGGACCCAGGAGAAACTCAGAACGCAACTAGGGGCTGAATTTAAGGACGAAGAAATTGGTGAAATGTGCTGCCTTGGCAGGTGCCACGAAAATAGTTCTTTCTTTTTCGACGGCCACAACTATTCGGGTAACGACATAGAAAATATAGCTGCAATAAAAGCCGGTAAAAAGCAACCAATAGATAAGTACAATGTTGGCCGTCATGGCACAGCGGTGCTTACCTGCGATTTTCCTGGCATAGATGCTTTTTACAAAACACTGGATAAGGCGCTACAATTAACCCCAGATCAGTTGTTGGCAGAGTTAAAAACATCTGGGCTACGCGGTCGTGGGGGCGCCGGATTCCCGATTGGTTTTAAGCTGGAATCCTGCAAAAACACTAAGGGAGATATTAAGTTCATCGTTTGCAATGCTGATGAAGGCGACCCAGGGGCATATAGCGACAGGTACCTGCTGGAGGAAAGACCTCATGCGGTATTGCTGGGTATGATCATTGCCGGTTATATAGCAGGAGCCAATAACGGGGTTGTATACATTCGTGGTGAATACCCTGAAGCTATTGAAATTACACAAAAAGCTATTGACGACATAAGGGCTAAGGGCTTCATAGGTGAAAATATACTTGGTTCAGGTTTTAATTATGATTTCAAGATAATCAGAGCTCAAGGCGCTTATATATGCGGTGAAGAAACAGCATTGTTGTCATCAATAGAAGGGCAGCGGCCTGAAGTGCGGGTTCGTCCTCCCTACCCTACGCAGCATGGCTTATTCAACAAGCCAACTGTGGTAAATAATGTAGAAACCCTGGCTTGTATACGCTGGGTAATAGAAAATGGAGGTGCAGCTTTTGCAGCTATAGGAAGGGGTAAATCAACAGGTACGAAATTGGCATCACTGGATAGCTTTTTCAATAAACCAGGTATTTATGAAGTGGATATGGGTACACCACTATCTGTTTTGGTCAATGACCTGGGTGGTGGATTCCGATCATCAATAAAAGCCATGCATATAGGTGGCCCACTGGGAGGATTAGTTCCCGTTGATAAAATAAATGACCTCACAGTAGATTTTGAGTCTTTCTCCCAGAATGGATTTCTGCTTGGTCATGCCTCTGTGGTTTGTTTACCCTCTGAGTTTCCGGTAATAAAATATATAGAGCACCTGTTTCAGTTTACTGCCCATGAGAGTTGCGGCAAATGTTTCCCTTGCCGACTTGGCTCAACCCGTGGTTATGAAATGGTAGATAAGGCAATCAATACTGATTATAAAATGGACCGCGAATTATTTACAGACCTAATCACCACAATGGAGATTGGATCCCTCTGTGCATTAGGTGGTGGGTTGCCACTGCCAATAAGGAATGCTTTGAAGTATTTTGAAAACGAATTAGGCCAGTATTTCTCATAAAACCACAAATGATGAGCAAACAATATTACTTAGAAACCAAGACGGCATCTGGCGGATCAATGAGTGGCAACGGAGCAGTTAAGACCGATGCCAGGGTTGCCTATATTGATGACAAGCCTTACGAAATAAAAGAAGGAGAAACCATACTTGCGCTTATGCGCAGGAATTTTGGACCGAAATCTATACCCACTTTATGTGATGCACCTAACCTGGATCCGTTTGGCTCCTGCCGTGTATGCAGTGTAGATGTGGCGCTCACTAAGGGCGGACCGGTTAAGACAATGGCATCCTGCCATACGCCTGTAATGCCCGGCTCGTTTATCTATCCGGAATCAGACCGTGTACAGAAACTGCGTAAAAACATTGTTGAGCTGGTGCTTACCGATCATCCGCTTACCTGCCTTACCTGCGAAGTAAATAATAACTGCGAGCTGCAGGAAGTAGCTGCAAGGGTAGGTGTACGCGATGTGCGTTACCCCGATGGCAAAACCCATCTGGACAGGAAGAAAGACCTGAGCCACCCATATATGACCACAGATTTCTCCAAGTGCATTAACTGTTTCCGTTGTGTGAGGGCATGTGATGAAGTGCAGGGGCAATTTGTACTGAGCATGGGAGGTCGCGGCTTCGACAGCCATATTATTAAGGGAGCTGAGGTAACTTTCAATGAGTCAGATTGTGTGAGCTGTGGCGCATGTGCACAGGCCTGCCCTACCTCGGCCATCTCAGATATTTACGAATCAAAATCAATACAGGTTGATGAGAAAGTGCGGACGGTTTGTACCTACTGTGGTGTAGGTTGCAACCTGGAAGTAGCGGTAAAAGGTGGAAAAATAAAATCAATACAGGCTCCCTACAGCGCCGATACCAATCAGGGACATACCTGCCTGAAAGGGCGCTATGCTTTTGCCTTTTATAATCATAAGGACAGGCTGCGCACACCTTTGATCAAAAAGAACGGGGAGTTTGTAGAGGCTACCTGGGATGAGGCTTACGACTTTATTGCCAATAAACTAAAAGAAATAAAGAACAATTTTGGCGGCGATGCTATTGCAGGAATATCCTCTGCGCGTGGCACCAATGAAGAAAACTACCTGATGCAGAAATTCATCAGAGCAGTAATGGGTACCAACAACATTGAGTGTTGCGCGCGAGTATGCCACTCGCCTACTGCGATAGGTATGCAGCGTACATTCGGTACAGGAGCGGCCACTAATTCCATCAGAGACCTTAAACTTACTGATTGCATCTTGGTGATCGGCGCTAATCCTACAGACGGGCACCCTGTAACAGGCGCTAAACTGAAGCAGGTAGCCATGAGTGGCAAAACATCTATTGTTATAGACCCAAGACGTACAGAACTGGCAAAATATGCTACCTATCATCTGCAGCTGCGGCCTGGCACAAATATGGCTGTCCTCAACATGATGCTGTACTACATCATAAGTGAGGGTATGGAAGATAAGGATTTTATTGCCCAGCGCACAGAAGGTTATGAAGAGTTTAAACAGGAGATACTATCTCAGAATATGGATGAACTGGAAGCCATTTGCGGGGTTGATAAAAAACTGGTGCGGGAGGCAGCAATAGCTTATGCCAAAGCGCCAAATGCAATGGAATTTCATGGCCTGGGTGTTACCGAGCATTCACAAGGCACATTTACCATAATGATGATCACCAGCCTGGCAATGATAACAGGTAATGTGGGACGTCCGGGTGTTGGAGTTAATCCATTGCGCGGACAGAATAACGTACAAGGTTCAGCCGATATGGGTTGCCAGCCTTACCAGGGGGCAGGATATTTTGATGTTACGGTGCCAGAATATCATAAGATGTACGAAGAGTTTTATCATGCCAAACTCCCCAACTATGCAGGTTTGAAAATACCCCAGATGTATGATGCAGCCCTGGAAGGAAAGCTGAAAGCGCTATGGGTGGTAGGAGAAGATATGGCGCAGACTGACCCCAATACGCATCATGTGGTAGCAGCACTGAGCAAACTGGATTTGTTTATAGTTCAGGAACTGTTTATGACAGAAACTGCAAAACTTGCTACAGTGATATTACCCGCTTCTTCTTTCCTTGAGAAGAGTGGAACATTTACTAACGGAGAAAGGAGAATACAAAGAGTGAATGCTGTGGTGAACCCAATAGAAGGCACCAAGAGCGATGGGCAGATAATGGTGGATATTATGAACAGGATGGGTTATGAGCAGCCTGCTGTTTATGACCCTGAATGGGTACTGGAAGAAATAGCACAGATAGTGCCTTTCTTTGAAGGTGTGAAATGGAATGAACTGGGTAGTGATGGCAAGCAATGGCCGGTAGCTAAAGGAGGTAAAGACACTCAGATACTGCATACAGAAACTTTCAAAAGAGGCAAGGGCAAATTCATTCATAACGATTACAAGAAATCGCAGGAACTGGTTAAAAACGAAAAAGAATATCCTTACATAATTACCACCAACCGCGAACTGGAGCACTACAACTGCGGCGCAATGACCCGCCGTACAAATAATGTGCTGATAGTAACTGATGATGTGCTGCTGATTAATCCTGCCGATGCTGCCAAACATTACATAGTGGATGGCGACATGGTGTGTATTGAATCACCGCGTGGCAAGGTAGATGTAAAAGCAAAAATTACCGATGAGGTAAAGCCTGGAATACTCAGCAGTACCTTCCACTTCCCTGAGGTGATGATGAATAATATTACCAGCAGCGTAAGCGACAGTGAGGCTATGTGCCCTGAGTATAAGGTTGTGGCATGCAATATAAGGAAGAGTAAGGGTGAGTTTAAGAAAAAGGCGCTAGTTTAGGAATTGGGAATTGGGGGTTTGGAATTGGGGATATCCGAAGATGAAGCAACTAATGAAATAATCATTAATGATACTAAGAGGGCATTATAAGGCTATAAATATTTCATTGCATCGATAAGGCAACCATATAAGACCTTGAAAAACATGAGTGGATATAGTGTTACTGTTATTTTCATACAAACACTTAAATTTGAGTATAAATTAAATTGCATGTCAGATGTACTAGATAAAAAATTGCATGATGCAATAAGCGGCTTGAATGACAAACAAAAAAAAGCTGTTTTAGGTATGGTAAAAGTTTTTACGCAAGAACAGGGAAAAATTACTGATCATTGGGATGATCCGGATTTTGTTGCAGAAATGAACGACAGATACAATGAATACAAATCAGGAAGTTCCAAATTAATTGCTTTGGAAGAAGTTGAGAAAAAAGCCAGAAAAATTGCTCAGAACCTTAAGTCTAAAAAAGCAAGTTAATGCCTGGCGTGTTTTCATACCAACTTCTTTTACGTGCTGAAAAGGAATACCTAGAATCTTATAAATGGTATGAGGAACAACAAGAAGGATTGGGTAGCCGATTTGCTGAAGCAGTAAGAAATAAACTAAATTACATTGCTCTTAATCCTGATTTATTTGCCAGAAAGAAAGGAAATTTTCACGAAACACAATTAGGTAAACCATTTCCATTTGTTATTATTTTCCTTGTTGATAAAAAATTAAAACAAATAATAATCACATCCATTTTTCATACAAGCCGCCATCCAAAGAATAAGTATAAGAAATAATTATCCCTCCACCCAAGATTATCCACCGATTTTACGTCTTTATTATAAAGGTATTTTATGAGAACGATCATTATAATTTTATCGGCACTGATTTCTTTTCAATCCATGGCTCAGGAAATTGCCGGGATGGTGATTGATGAGAAGAGAGAACCTATGATTAGTGCGGTAATTCAGGTTTATACCGGCGGTATCTTAAAGGGAGGTACTGTTACTGATTATGATGGTAACTACGTGATTAAACCACTTGATCCGGGCTATTATGATGTTTTGGCAATCTTTAATGGTTATGACTCCTCGTTTACCAATAAAGTCCTTGTTTCACCTAATCAGCGCACATTTGTTAGTTTCAATCTATCTAAGATCAACGGGCAACCCAAAATTATAACCAAGGAATACAGAAAGCCGCTTGTTGTCGTGGATGGACCTCATAGCCCAATACCCAATGATGAGATAAGGCAATTGCCTGGCTGTGGGCCAACCGATCTTTGTCCTACATCAGTTGGCGTATATCAAACAAAGCGTGGCGAAGATGTATCATTTCGTGGTTCCAGCAGGAATTGCGGCACGGTATATATTATTGATAGTGTACTGGTGGAGAATACCATAGGGACCGAATTCTATGCATCTCTAATTCCAAAAACTAAAGAATCCAATTTTAATCCGAACCACTATGTTTTTAGTAGTGATGAGATTCGCAGGTCGCCATATTGCAATGTCAATGATATTATAAGTTTAATACCCGGCGCTTACCAACAAAGAAGAGGGGATGAAGTTCGGTTTTATGGTGGCAGATAAGGCAATAATTCTTAAATGTTGGCAGTGTTTAACCTAAACAAATTTTCACCTTGCTTCAATAAAAAATAGACTCCGGCATTTCTGCTTTCAATAACCCCGCCTGCTTTGCCTTTTCAAATAAAATACTGATCGCATTCCTGCCTGTCACTCCCAGATCAGTAGTATAGTCGTTTACATAAAGCTGAATGTGCTTGCGCATTACATCTTCTTCCATTTCCTGCGCGTTGGTGGTAATGAATGGCGATAGCTCAGGATATCGTTGCCACGAATATGCCAGGCTTTTTTTGATGATGCAATCCACCGCTGCACAAACAGTAACTGGCAGGTTGCGGCGAATTACTATGCCACCCAGCGGAATTGCGGCCTGGGTAGTTTGTTCCCACCAGTCGCCGAGGTCTATTAATTTGGTGAGGCCCTTTTGCTGGTAGGTAAAGCGGCCTTCATGTATGATCAACCCTGCATCAAATCGG
The DNA here is from genome assembly GCA_903904855.1 of uncultured Bacteroidota bacterium. Taxonomy (GTDB): domain Bacteria; phylum Bacteroidota; class Bacteroidia; order Chitinophagales; family Chitinophagaceae; genus Nemorincola. The sequence goes on from CAIVEH010000058.1 coordinate 77,365, forward strand.
CCATCGAGCACCGCCGCTTCTATTTCATTAAATACCAGCTCTGTTTTATTTTTTGCCTGCGGAAAAGCGAGGGTAAGTAGCAGGTTGGCTGTAGTTTTTATTCCTGGTATGGCTATTCTGAAGTTTTCTATGTTTGCAAGATCAAGCGGTTGCTTGGATACCAAAAGCGGCCCTACCCCCTCACCCAATGCACTGCCACTGTGCAGCAAGGCATATTGGTTCACGGTATGGATAAATGTATTGTAGCTGAGTTTGGTGATATCCAGCTTGCCTTGCTCGGCCCACTGGTTCAGGGTTTCAACATCTTCCATCACATAGTCGAAGGTGATGCCCATAGTATCTACGAGACCATTTACCATGGCATCAAAAATAAAGGTATCATTGGGGCATGGACTGAAACCGAGCGTTAATTTCATGGGGCAAAATTAGGGGAAAGTCGTTAGCAATATTGCCGTTGTGAGATTTGACAACTTTTAAAAAGTTGTCAAATCTTATCGGACGGCAACGATTCAACAAAATCAATCAACCACTGATTCAGATTAGCAATAGCCTCCTTCATCTTCCATTGGCCCTTATCTCTGGGCGTTACATAATTTGAAATTGCCCTTACCTGTGAAAATACAACCTTCTCCTGTAGGCACACATAATGAAATGCAGCGCCTTCCATACTCTCCACCTGGCAGCCATATTTTTCTTTCCTGAGTTGAATTGTTCGCTCATTGCCGCTTACAGTATTAACAGTAAGCCCGGAGGCCTGTGGTAGCGCTATTTTATAACGGTCCGGATTCAACGGATTATTCAATCTTTTAGCCGAATAAGGAAATTGGTTTTCACTCAAAAGCCCCATCTCAAAAATATCCAGGTATCTTTCATGGTCTTCGGCCCCAACATCACCAAACTGATCACTGGTTACAAAAACTACCTCACCTAATTCAATGTCAGTTCCATAACTTCCGCCTACTCCAGCCTGAATAATTAAGTCATATTTCCTGTTTTGCAGATGCCTGCCCAGCATATATGAAGTAGCTGTCATCCCTACACCGGTAATTAATATATCACACTTAAGGTTCTGGCTTTCATTCCAGATAAGAAATTTCCCGATTTCAGCCTCAGTGGCAGATACTATCAGTAATTGCATACTGCAATATACTTCGTTATTTGCTGTTTATAAAGGTTAATGATCGGGCTATATTGTCTCATTCCCGGTACTTATTTGTCAAAACCATATAGTAGACCTAATTTTGCACTTAAATAATATAAATGGTTTATCTGACGCGTGTGGAGCATTTTAATGCAGCTCACAAATTATACAACAAAGACTGGAGCCCGGAAGAGAACAAAGAAGTGTATGGCAAGTGCGCCAATGAGAACTGGCATGGGCACAACTACGAACTGCATGTAACCATTAAAGGCATACCGAATGCAGAAACAGGGTTTGTTTATAATGCCAAAACACTGGGCCTCCTGATACAGGATGTAATAGTGGAAAAAGTAGACCACCGCAATCTGAACCTTGATGTGGATTTCATGAAAGGAAAATTTACCAGCGCCGAAAATTTTGCAATGGGCATCTGGCACGAACTAAAACCCCACATAGAGAAGGGCAACGTATTTTTGCACTGCATAAAGCTCATTGAAACACCAAAAATCTATGTGGAGTATTTCGGATAATATTTTTCAATGAGCTTATTGCTATTAATTACTCAAACCCAGAAATAATTCCGTTTAATATTGCTTTCTAAATTCAACTTATTTTGGCTTACCATAAAAAGGAATTTTACGACGAGGAAACTACCGGTTCACTAAAGGATCATTACCGCTCAATCCTTCATGATTTAGGAGAAGATCCTGAGCGGGAGGGCCTGCTGAAAACACCAGAGCGTGTAGCAAAAGCCATGCAGTTTATCACTCAGGGTTACAGCATGAATGCCGCCGATATTCTGAATTCGGCCAAATTCCATGAGTCGTACAATGAAATGGTACTGGTAAAAAATATTGAGTTGTATTCGTTATGTGAGCACCATATGCTTCCGTTTTTTGGTAAGGCGCATATAGCATATATACCCAATGGTGTGATTACCGGGCTCAGCAAACTGGCCCATGTGGTGGAATGTTTCTCGCGCCGCCTGCAGGTGCAGGAACGCTTGACCCACCAGATACTCGATGTGATACAGGAAACCCTTAATCCGCTTGGTGTAGGTGTGGTAATTGAGGCCCAGCACCTGTGTATGATGATGAGGGGTGTGCAAAAACAAAACAGTATTACTACCACATCGGCTTTCAGCGGTCAGTTTATGAAAAATGAAACAAGGGCTGAGTTTCTGAAACTGATATCTCACCATCTGTCTTAAATACAGGTACACAACCACTATTCATAGTTGAATAGTGATTGTGCATATGATTAGTAAAATTCAAATTACATCCCGGGCATTGGCGCTATTTCATGTACTTCAAGCGTAGCTGCCTGGCTCCAGCCACTGGTATGCGGATGTCCCTGCATCAGCGATTTGGCATGATCCATACTTTCAGCCTGTATAATAGTATAGCCTGAGAATTGCTTTATACCAGGAGCGAAACTGCCATCTACCGATTGCGACTGGCTGTTCTTAAGTGGTGCGCCCATATCTACTATATGGCCTTCGCATTTTGCAAACCAGTCCATCCACATTTTCATGCCAGCAGCCTGCTGCTCGGGTGTAATATCTTCCGGCATCCTCATTGCATCAGCCGGTGCGTGGTAGGTAACGAGAAATTTCTTCATTGTTTAGTTTTTTGTTAGCCAAACTTAATAAAGTAATTATTGACTTTGTAATTTGTATCACCGGGATTTATAAAAATTTAATCCTAGCCCTCTTGGTATGGTACAACCTTATTAGTTTTAGGTTATCAGTAGTCTTCCATATTTCAAAAGATGGCAGCTTTCCTTACTTTTGGCAAATTCAATCCATATTCAAAACCAAAACAATCATGGCATTACCCGTAATTTTTTCCAGAAAAGTAGCTGATGAAGTTATTCAGCGCATCAACAATCTCAGACCCGACAGCCAGCCTAAATGGGGCAAGATGAATGTAGGCCAGATGCTGGCTCACTGCAATGTAACCTATGAAATGGTGTATGAGGACAAACACCCAGCGCCAAAAGGCTTAATGAAATTGATAATTAAGCTGCTGGTAAAAAATACTGTGGTAAGCGAAACACCCTACAAAAAAAACCTGCGCACTGCTCCTGCTTTTCTTATGACTACCGAAAAAGATTTCAATGCAGAGAAGGCACGCCTTATTGCCTATATCAACAAAACCCAACAGCTTGGCGAAAAAGTATTTGATGGTAAAGAATCACTTTCCTTCGGTAAACTGTCTGTAACAGAGTGGAACAATATGTTCTACAAACATCTGGATCACCATTTGAGCCAGTTTGGTGTGTAGGATTTTTGAATTACCTTTGTTGTCCTGAAATTAAAAAATCGGGACGTAGCGCAGCCCGGTAGCGCACAAGGCTGGGGGTCTTGTGGTCGCTGGTTCGAATCCAGTCGTCCCGACTTTAACTTAAACGGGAATAAACTTGCTAGTAGTTGCCAGTTTGTTCCCGTTTTTGCTTGTATATGCTCAAAGATTCCCGCCATTTGGTTCGAATCCAGTTTCAAAATTATCTCATATAGTGTCGTATTGCGTTTTCTTCTTCGCGGTACCACTGTGTGGTGCGTGTACATAGGTTAGTAAAATACACCCCCTCTTTGCTCGTGAAACGTTGAACTGAGTTTGACGATAGTACGTCATCTTTAGTGCCTGCATATACAATCCATTCCTGTCCTATTTTAAAACTAACACCACATCCAACACTGTTGACCGGTGTAAGAATTACTACAGTATCAAATTTTTGCTTGCCTTTAAAAACTGACCCAACTTTTATCTTATAAGCAGCAATTGGATTCGTGCCCAGAAGTTTTAGTACACTTGAGTCTCCTTTGGCAACAATACCGTATTCATCAAAAGCCGCGGTAATTGTTCTCGAAAGAACCACTCCCTTAAAAACAATTTCAGAATATTTTACAGCATCTTCAGTAGAAATTTCACCTTCACATTTACATGCAGCAACCACATTTGCTTTAAATATAAATATCGTCAACAAAAAATAAGTAATAAAATTAAATTGCCCTCCAAATTGCATGGCATAAATATAGTAAATTGTTGGTACTTTGAGTTTGAAAGTTGTCCAGCCAAGTACCGGCAGGTATTTGCCAGTTCTTTCCAATTGTTACTCATACTTCCCCAATCATACCCAAAAGTTTCTGTAACGCCAGCAGGTCGAGTATAAAAAGGTTCGAAAGTTGTCCAGTCATCCCGACTACATAAAAGTGAACATTCTTGCATTTTCTGCATGTTTGTTCACTTTTTTTATGGTATTATTCGAATTTGAGTCCGTCAAGGTTCGACTCCAATAACAATGTTCACAGAATAGTACTATTCACTATTGGCCTTTTTAGGGCTGGATCTATGCATAATGCGCATTGTTAATAAAACCCTAATTTTCATCGCTATATAATTATAAGCCTGCGGATACGTTAAATTTATTATGTGCTATTAAAGTTCCTGTCCATAGTCTTATGCCTCTTACATTGTGTGGTTGCACATGCGCAGCAGGTTAAGGTGGCACCTGTCGTTATTAATGGATACCTCAGCACAATAGATACTGCCGGCAATGTGATCACTGATTCTATTTACAAGATGGACGGGGATAATATGAACCAGGCGATATACACACCCAATGTTTTTTTTGCCGGGGGCGTGTTCCGATTGAAACATAATGGCAAATTCGGGTTTATGGACTATCGCGGTCATGTGATATCGCCTTTTATTTTCAGTGAGCTGCACGGTTTCAGGAATGGCTGCGCGGCAGTACGCAGTGGTAATAAATGGGGCTGTATCAACCTGCACGGCAGGTATTTAGCTGACACCATCTATGATTATGTAAGTGATGCCAATGAGGGCTGTATTATTCTCCGAAAGGGTGAGTCTGTTGCAATCATTGATACTGCCGGCAGGGTTGTAATGCCGTTTTATTATAAGACCGATAAGAGTCTGTTTTCAGAGCCTGTGTTTTCGTGTGGTCTCATGTGCGTAATGGTAAGATCTACTACAGATAGCCAAAGGAATTATTTCCGGTTTGACGATAATAAAGGGCCAAATTGGAAGATTGGTTTTGTGAACACCGAAGGGAGGCTTGTAATTGATACTATTTATAGCCTTGACGGCGCATTGCGCAGCAGTGAAGAAGATTTTCACTCAGCAATAAGGCGGGGTTCAGTGTGTGGTACAGGTATGGCTAATCACAATAGTTACCCTGTTACCTATCGCCTTGCAGGCAGTTACTACCAATTTGTTGAGGGGCACTGTCTTGTAGCAAAGGATGGTGTAGCTACAGTAATTGACGAACATGGAAAGATTGTAGTGAAGCTTGGAGGCAATTATGGCACGATAATCGGTAACCTCGGCAGTTTTTTTACGTTTATGCAAGCTGAGCCTTCATTGGCAACTTATATGGACGGGGAGAATTGGCTAATAAATGAAAATGGAGTTATTGTTCTGCACTTTAAAGAAGACGAAACAATATACAGAATAAACAAGAGACTCTTTGCAAAAATAGCAAGCAGGGTAAGCAACCGTCATGACTTTGTAATTGCAAAAACGGAGGTGTATGACACGGCTGGTCATTTTTTGTTTCAGTTCTATTGTCCCGGATATAATTTTGATGAACGTGGTGATGAAATTGCAGAAGCCCAACACCGCGTTAACGGCAAGCGACAAGGATTTATTAATGTTAAAGGTAAATTCATATCCCGTATGAACGAAAGGCTATGGCTAAGTCAAAAAAATGAAGGGCTAATGGTAGCTGTACTCGATGATAAGTATGGTTTTATGACGCCTGATTTTCACTGGGTAGTATCGCCAGCATACGAAGCTGCAAATAATTTCAGCACCGACCTGGCTGGGGTAAAAAAGAATAACAAATGGGGTTTCATTGACTGGAACGGGAAAATAAAGATCCCTTTCCGGTATGAGTTTGCACTGTCCTTCCAAACAGTGATTGGTATAAACTAAGGTTGCAAATATAAGTAGCATCTTTTTTGCGAATAGTTCGAAATCTGTCCAGCCAGCCTCATTCCGAGTTGTGTTGAGTTATGCCGACTTACGTCAATATCTGCTAGCTTATGTTGATTGATGAAATAACTTGTGCATTGCGTTGAGGTCTTGAATAAAAGAGTTCGAAATTTGTCCAGTCATCCCGACAAAAATGAGCTCAGCAGCAATGCTGGGCTTTTTTCTTTTGAGAAAGGGTTGCTATTGTGTATTTTTGTCTTATAAATAAATATAATGGCAACAGGACATTTGCTGGATACTAAAACCGTTAACTTAAATGAAATTTTGGGTAATGGTAAAATATATAAAGTTCCGCAGTTTCAGAGAGATTATTCCTGGGGGCAAGATAATTGGGAAGATTTGTGGAATGACATAAGCCTTGCTGCAGAAACGAATACTGCCCACTATATGGGATCGGTGGTATTACAAAGTACCACAGGAAAAGAATACCTCATAATTGATGGTCAGCAAAGGTTCACTACTCTTAGTATTATTGTACTTGCAGTGATTGACGCTATACAGCAATTAGCCAAAAACAACATCGAAGTTGAAGAAAATGAAGAAAGAGGTAATATTCTTATGAGGCAGTATATTGGCCAGAAGGACCCATCATCTCTAAGGTATTCAAGCAAATTATTTTTAAACGAAAATAACGATGGCTTTTATCAAAATCGTTTATTGATTTTCAAAGATCCTGTAAATGTCCGGAAACTGTCTGATTCTGAGAGCTTGATGTGGCAGGCATATCAGTTTTTTAAAGCTAAAGTAGCTGAGCGAAATAAACGAAACAGTGGCGAGGAACTTGCCGCTTTCCTAAGTAATGTCGTTGGTGAGTTGATGATGTTTATTCAAATAACTGTAGAGGACGAACTAAATGCCTATACTGTATTTGAAACATTAAATTCCAGAGGCGTTGAGCTGACTTCTACGGATCTTCTAAAGAATTTCTTGTTTTCTCTTGTTGCAAAAAGTGAAACAGATTTGAAACAAGTTAAGACCCAATGGAAGAAGGTAATTGATACAATTGGGTTGAAAGAGTTTCCGGTTTTTTTAAGATATTTTTTAGTAGCCACAAGAAAGCAGATAACTAAGGAATATTTATTTAAAGAAGTAAAGAATTTTGTAAAAAATGGGCAGGATGTATTTGATCTGTTAGATCAGTTGGAGTTTTATGCTTACAATTATATTGCTTTAGGCAATGCGGATGATGAATTATGGCGAACTGATAAGGAGAATAGAAATGCGATCTCAATTTTAAAAACCCTGAGAGTCACTCAGTGGAAACCACTGGCTATGGTAGCGGCCGGGAAATTGGAAAATAATGATTTTACACGATTATTACAAGCCATAATTTCTTTGTCATATCGATACAATGTTATTGCTAAATTACAGACCAATGAAATGGAAAAAGTTTATAGTAAGGCAGCAATAAAACTATTCAGAAGTGAAAAAGGGATTATTAGCGAGATACTAATTGATTTGAAAGTGTTGTATGTCAATGATGAAGATTTTAAAAATTATTTCGCTCTTAAACAATTCAATACAAATAATTCAACTGATAAAAAACTCGCGAGGTATACACTTTATAAAATTGAAGCTCAGGAGATCGGTGGAACCGCCTATGATTTTGATTCTGATAATGGTACAATTGAACATATACTACCTGAAAGTTACCCTGAAAAATGGAGTAATGATTTTACGGAAGAGGAATTCGAACGTAATGTTTTCTTACTCGGTAATTTAACTTTGTTAGAAGCGTCTAAGAATAACAAAGACGCTGCTGATTATCCGTTTGAGGATAAAATGATTGTTTACAAAACAAGTAAATATGCTATTACAAATAGCATTACTGATTTGAATTGGAAGCCACAAAGTATTAGAAACAGGCAAGCTCATTTGGCAAAAATAGCTACCTCTATTTGGAAGATTCAATATTAGCTATGGATCAGACTTTAGTGATATAAATATTTTGAGCAGTAGTTTAGTTCGAATCCTATATGTTATTGGTCCGGCTGCATCAAAAAATCAACCAGTTTTCGTTAAATTTAGATTGCAATTTTGTTATGAATTTCCGTAACCTGTTTGGGTTAGATAAAAGGGTTGCAGATTCGGTCGCGTATGATTATGACGGCATTTTGCACTTGTGGGAGGATGACTACCTAATGCTGGAACTATTGCCCAAAGAGAACTTAGAATTTATAAAATCGGAAACAGTACGAATAAATGATTTCGGCCAAGGACATTTTAATGGTCATGGATTTACCGAAATAACTCCAATTGGAGAAAAGCCATTTAAAACTGTCGAGAAGTTAATTGACATTTCCGACGTAGTGGAAATCATCTCGAACGTCGGGCTATATAAAGTGGTCAAGTTTCATATACAAGGCGTTGGGCTTCTTCAGGGAGAAAATGTGCCCTTAGGATTTGGCACTAACACATTTGCAATTATGTGCGAGCGACGAAACAACCTTCTTACGGATATTTGGATCACAGGGCGTACAGTGACCAAAGAGGAAAAAGATAAACTCATTGATACATTATTTCAATTAGGACAAGCTTTCAATTTCATCGCTGTTAATTGGTACAGTGGCGAATACTTTAAAATGGTCGAAAGAAGCAGTGTCGAGCAGTTTGCAACGGCTGTTTAATGACCTATATGTTCGAAAGTTGTCCAGTCAAGTGGAATAACTGCGGATCAGCTTGCCGTTTTTGAGTATGATGCAATCTTCGCAGATATCATTTAGCAAAGTTAATTAGCTGCTCCGGTAGGAGCTACCGCTTTGTAGATAATAAATAAAATTTGGGCTATGCTCCATCGGAGCTAACCATATGTGAGCGAATGGGTTAGCTCCGATGGAGCATATTTCGTATCATAATAAAATTGCTACAAAGCGGTAGCTCCTACCGGAGCAAATGCAAAAATTAAAATACGAAAATTGCATATACACCACTTATTAATAATTGATAATCAATAAGTTGGGCATGGTGTATTTTGCGTTTGTTGCTGGCCCCCAGCGCGGGGAATTTGAAATGCACCAAATGAAACCATATGTCATTCCGGATGCTCTTTATTCTCTACTTTTACTCTATGCAACCAGATATATCCAGCTTCAAAACCGTCGGCAACTCGCGCACAACCATTACCGAACTGATGATACCTGCCTATGCCAACTTCGGAGGCAAAATACATGGCGGTATATTGTTGTCGCTGATGGATAAAGTGGCTTATGTATGTGCAGCCAAACATGCGGGTACTTATTGCGTTACTGCCTCTATTGATAATGTTGACTTTCTGCAGCCAATAGAAGTTGGTGAGCTGGTTTCTCTGAAAGCATCGGTGAATTATGTGGGCACCACTTCGCTGATTGTTGGTATCCGCATTACCTCAGAGAATGTGAAAACACAGGCCATAAAGCATACCAATACCAGCTATTTCACCATGGTGGCCAAAGACGATAATCACCAGAGTGTGAAGGTGCCCGGCCTTATACTGGAAACCAAAGAGGAAGTACGTCGATTTGCTGAAGCCCTGCGGCGCAAAGAGCTGAAAAAGCAAAACAGCCAGAACACAAAGCAGACAAAAACACCGCTTGAGATGGACAATTATAAGCAATTGCTGAAGAACGAGCGGTGCGTGATTGATATTATTTTATAGCTGCTATTTCTTCTTCTTCTTCAGCTGCTGCTGCTGCTGTCTTCTCGTTATGGGTTTGCCGTAGTTGAGCTACTTGTTCATTAGTTAGATTTGTCAACTTTTCAAAAGTTGACAAATCTGCATGAGGCAATATTAACTACTTTATTTCCTACTTTTTCTTCTGCCCCCGCGTTTTAGGTTTGCCATATTTGGCCATCATTTTGTCTTTATGGCTCACCTTTACGTTTACCTTTTTGTTCTTTTCCTTCTTTTCGTGAAACGCAGGGCCAGATTCATCCCAGCGGGGCAGGCGTATGAGCGTATCCCGCATCTTTACCTTTGGCATTTCATCATCGGTAAGTACATCCGAAATTACAAGGCCATCGGGCTGCCCGGCAACCGGCACTTTGTAGTTCATGAGGGTTTCTATTCGCTCCAGGTTTTCTGCTTCGCGCGGGGTTACCAGCGTTATGGAGTTGCCCTTTTTATCGGCCCGGCCTGTACGGCCTATACGGTGTATATAGGCTTCGGGCACTTCCGGCACATCGAAGTTGATAACGTGCGATACATCTTCAATGTCGAGCCCGCGGGCAATAAGGTCGGTAGCTATAATAAAGCGGTAATTACCGGCCTGAAACTGATTCACGGTATTGAAACGGTGGTTCTGCGACTTGTTGGAATGGATAACGCCAGCAATGCCCGGGAACTTCGGGTCAAGTTCATCGAACAGATCATCAGCAAGCGATTTGGTAGCCACGAATATCAGCACCTTATTCATCTCAGGATGGTTGGTCAGCATCAGTTCCAGCAGGTTCACCTTGGTATAGAAGTTAGGCACATTGTAGAGTACCTGGTCAATGTTTTCGAGCGGGGTGCCGGTTGGTGCAGCCTCTACCCTTTCGGGAGCGGTGAACCAGTCCTGCATCAGGGCTTCCACATCGTCGGTAATGGTGGCCGAGAACATGAGGTTCTGCCTTTTTTCTGGCAGCATCTCCAGCACACGGGTTATCTGCACCCTGAAGCCGAGGTTCAGCATTTCATCTACTTCATCTATTATCAGCCGCTTAATAGCTTTCATGCGCATAGAGCCATTCAGGGCCAGATCGAGCAGACGGCCAGGGGTGGCTACCACCACATCGCAGCCGTTTTCAAGGGCCAGCGCTTGTGGTTTCAGGTTTACTCCGCCATATACCCCCACTACTTCCAGTGTAAGGTAAGCAGAGAGTTTTTTCACTTCTTCCACCACCTGTATTACCAGCTCGCGGGTAGGTACCATAATAAGTATCTGGGGCAGGCGGTCTTTCGAATATTTCCACAGTCGCAGGCAGGGCAGCAGGTAGGCATAGGTTTTACCTGTACCCGTCTGTGCAATACCGCACACATCCCGGCCCGACATGATGACCGAAAAAATCTTTCGCTGTATGGTGGTAGGGTGCTTCAGACCCAGATCATCCAGGGCCGTGAGCAGGGGTTTATTCAGGTTAAGATCGTCGAAAGTCATCATTTCCATTGTTATGCAAAGGTAGTCTACATAATTCAGGCTACCCATATTGCAAATAATTTTAACTTTTATTGTTTTTATTACTTCACTTTTAGGGCAAATTGAATGAAACGAGAGAGGTGCCAGACCAGATTATAGCACAGCGACTAACAGGGTTAACTCCATAACTGACCAAAATCATAAACTGAACCCTTGAATCTTGGTACGTTAGCAACCCGGTATTTTTTACCAGCCATCTTTTATTATTGAATACCCATTTAATTGATTCAATAATAATATATTCGTATGACCATTACTATTTTGTCTTATCTGATTCCATCGGCAGTATTTTTATTTTATGTAAGCCGTTATGAAGGTCGAAAACTGAAAAACAAATTTAAGAAGTTGGGCGATCTGCATGGTATGCAGCGGCAACAGATCATTATCGGGGTTGGCAACCCTGATTCAGTATCCGTATTAAGCAATGGTATCCAATTGCTGCGCTGGGATAAATTCAGCTACCATATAGCCTTACAATTTGATAACGAAGGCAACTATAAAGACATAACCTGCGAAAGCTGATGCAATTTCCGATTTTCACACTGTTTTTTCTGCATGGAAACGATTAAAGGAATGCAATTCAGATAGATTGGGCATGACTTGAGTCCGCTTAGTGCAGGTAAGGCAGCAAACACAAATGGGAACATCAGGCCCTCATCTTTTATTTTACAGTAAATGCTTTTTGCCAGTTTCTGTTATTGTTTTGTACTTTCAGAACATAATTGCCGGGGCTGATTTTAAAGACAACATGTATATCATATTCTTGCCCATCAGATGTTTTTTCTACCAGTTTTCTGCCGTCTGCATTAAATACAGTAAGCAGATACTTATTGGGAGATGCCGGAAGATCTACGACAGCGGACCGTGGTTCGGAGGTGTTTATTTGAATAGCCATAGAATCAATGTCATCGATGTGTATATTTCTACGCTCCTCATCAATGCAGTATATGCCCTGTCTACAAGCCTCAGTTGCAATTTCCATTGCTTCGTCCATATCCTGCCGAGTACGATCTTTATAGTAATATGGATAAAATTCAAGTCGTCTTTGTGCCTTAACCAACATATTTTTTCCAAATTCAGAATTGTTGGCATATGCAAATAATATAAGTGACCCTGCTGCTAAAGTTGTTACATACAATGATTTATTCTTGCCATCAATTTTTATCCATAAAAGCAAGAACAAAACTGCCGCCAGCATATGAGTATATATCAGGTAACGGCTTGCATAAGAAGCTATTTCACCCAACCTTTCATCATTGCTCCTGAATACTGCAATTGAGAGACTTGTACCAATTAAAAGACACAAAATGCTGATTAAGGGTAAAGTTTCCGGTTTAAATTTAAATTTTCGTATTGATTTCAAATTGGTTGGCAGGAGCACTAACAAAAATACTAGTTCGCATACCCCGATAAAGACACCGTATTCAAAGGAAAAATGGTTGCCAAGCATATGAAAAAAGAAACTCACATCTCTGGTGGATGTAAATGCATCAGTGATGTTTCCCATTTCAGTCATTTTCTGATAATGAAAATAATACAGTGGTATTCCGGTTATGAATATGGATGCGCTGGTAATGGATTTTAATTTTTCCCTGCTTAACAGTGTAAAAACGACCAGGCAAAGCGCACAGATCAGGCCACTGCCGCTTGAGAATATGCATATGGCTTCAAACAGGCCAGCCAGGATAAGATATTTATGGCCGGTTTTATTATAGTAGTACAAGCTAACCATAAACAGCATAAGCACCCCGTAATTCGTAATCCCGCACATGGCATAATCTGCATTCTCATAACTGCTGAGGTCGAATAAACAAATGCCTGCAAATAGGCTGACAATACTCCAATACTTGGGTACAACTTTTTTGATAAAATGAATGAACAGAAAGTAAATAACAACAAGCTGAAGGTTGCCAATGAAAATCAAGTGTATGAAATTAATTTTGCCGAAAATATAATAGTACAGCACATATATAATACGGGCATGAAATATGCGGTGATCAGAATGTTGACTGAATAGCAATGCGATTTTATCAGTGAAATCCGCAGTCTTAAATTTTGACAGAAATTCAAGAATAGCATTATAATCGTCGAGGTAAGGGAGATTTACTGCATACTTATTGACCAAACTGAAATAAATAACAACGGGGACAAGCAATAAACAATATCCCAGCCATGTAATGTATTTATTGTTTTGCCACCACTTATCCGCCGACTCACCAGCAGGAGTTATTTCTTTAATTTTTGTAGCTTTATTTGATTTATCAGGCGAAGGTGTTGCCATATAAAAATTCTTAACGATAACTAGAATATCAGGAACAACATTAAATTGTGCATTGCCTGATTTAATGCTGTGCATTCTGGCTTTTATGATGTATTTATTTTCATCTGGTTATTTTTTTCAACTCTCCACACCGTTGTGTATGAGGTTATTCAGTGTAGATTTTCACCTGGTGAACAGTATGATTATCAAAATTATAATACACCCACAGTCCTGACATTACTGTAACAATTATGAGAAAGGCAGAATCGTGACCTGCGCTCTTCACCCATTATTTTACAGTAAATGCTTTCTGCATTGCTTTGTTATGGTTTTGAACTTTAAGTATATAATTGCCATGAGCAAGGTTTAGGTCTATCGCAATATCACTTAATCGGGCATAAGCTAATGTATCACCCAATTTCCTGCCTTTTGCATCCATTAATGTCAGCAGATACTTATCGGGAGAGGCTGGAAGAGCGATAACGACGCCGCCTTTTTCAGAATTGCCTATACGAACCCCCAGTTCATTGTCATCATCAGTCTGTTGCATTTTGCGTTCCTCATCTATGCAGTATATGCCCTGATTACATGCCTCTGTTGCGATTTTTTTCGCTTCGTCTATATCCACCTTAGTCCGAAACTTATAGTAATAGGGATAAAGTTTCATTCTTCTTTGGGTCTTTATCAGCATTAATTCCCCGTATTTAAAATTGACTGAATATGCATATAATATAATTGAGGCAGCAGCAACAACTGTTAAATACCAGGATTTATTCTTCCCCTCAATTTTTATCCATAATAGCACGAACAAAACGGCTGCAAGTAAATGAGTGTAAATAAAGTAACGGCTTGCATAAGAAGCAGTTTCTCCTAACCTTTCATCGTTGCTCCTGAATACTGCAATGGAGAGACATGTACCTGTTATAAGTGCTAATATGCTGATAAACGGTAAAGTTTCCGGTTTAAAATTTAATTTCAATATTAATTGCAAATTTGTTGGCAATAGTGCTATCAGTAGCGCCATTTCACATATGCCAATAAAAACACCATATTCAAAAGAAAAATGATTACCTATCATATGGAAAAAGAAACTAACATCACGTGTAGAGGTAAATACATCAGATATGCTTCCCATTTCAGTCATTTTCTGATAATGAAAATAATAGAGGGGTGTACCAATTAAGAATATGGATGCGCTGACAATGGTTTTTATTTTTTCCCTGCTTAACAGGGTAAAAAGTACCAGAAAAAGCGCACAAATCAAGCCACTGCCACTTGAAAAAAGACATATAGCTTCAATCAGTCCCGCCAGGATAAGATATTTAAGGCCGGTTTTATTATAGTAGTACAAGCTAACCATAAACAACATCAGCACCCCGTAATTTGTAATCCCGCACATGGCATAATCTGCATTCTCATAGCTACTGAGATCGAAAAGGCAAAAGCCAATAAAAACGCTTACAATGCTCCAGTATAGCGGTACAACTTTTTTAGTAAAATGAATGAACAGGAAATAAATAACAACAAGCTGAAGGTTGCCAATGAAAATCAGGTGTATGAAATTAATTTTGCCGAAAATATAATAGTACAGCACATAAATTATACGGGCATGAAATATGCGGTGATCAGAATGTTGACTGAATAGCAATGCGATCTTATCGGTGAAATCCGCAGTCTAAAATTTCGTCAGGAATTCCAGAATTGCATTATAGTCGTCCTGATAAGGGAGATTTACGGCATATTTATTAATAACATTAAAATAAACCACCACAGGTATAAGCACCAGGCAGTAACCCAACCAGTTAATGTATTTTTTATTTTGCCACCATTTAACTGAGTGTTGGACAGGGGGCTGTATTATTTCAGCACTGAGCTGTTTTTCAACCGGTTTTGTGTTACCGGTTTTAGCTTTATTTGCTTTGTCAGGTGAAGCTTTTGCCATATAAAAAGAGCCTGTAAGGTAAATAAAATTTAGCTCTTTAATCAGAACTGCAAAAGTCGGAGTGCTTTAAGATTATATTTCTGAATATTCAGTTATAATGCAGGCATCATAGTTATTGTCTGATAAATTTATACCTGCTAATTACAAATTCGGTTTATTAATTCAGTACCATTGTTAAGTAAGTAGAAAATTGAAGCCGGGCAGTTGCAGAAAGAAATAGATTTAACTTTGATTGCTTTTATTAATACAACTATGGGTAAATTTCACACTGCAATTCAGGATAGCCACAAGGCATTTATAGAAAAACAGAAAATGTTTTTTGTTGCTTCTGCCCCGCTGGGGGCAGATACACATATCAACCTTTCGCCTAAAGGGATGGATAGTTTTCGGGTACTTTCACCAGAGTTGGTAGCTTACCTGGATGTAATAGGCAGCGGTAACGAAACATCTGCTCACCTGCTTGAAAATGGCCGGATCACCTTTATGTTCTGCGCATTTGATGGACCACCCAATATACTGAGGCTGTATGGAAAAGGCAGAACGGTATTGCCCGGAGATAACGAATGGGCAGGGCTTTCGGCACATTTTACATTGCCACTGGCAACCCGGCAGATTATAGTTGCAGATATCCATAAAGTGCAAACTTCATGCGGATACAGTGTGCCACTTTATGGTTACAAGGGCGAGCGGGACCATGCTGATAAGTGGGCAGAAAGAAAGGGCGCTGAAGGGCTGGAGCAGTATAAAAAGGAGAAAAACAGGGTAAGTATAGATGGGTTAAAATCTGCGCTTTATTAAACCCCCGCCCCCTAAAGGGGAGTCACGAATCAGGAGGGAGAGTCTTTAACCGGAATTATACCTGGCTATTTAGCGTATTTATTTTGAGTAATGCAAAGTCTGTCTTCATCAGAATTGAATATCTTTTTTTCTGAACTTTCTGCTTTCTTTTATATTTATAATAATTTCATATGGCGATAATTCCGACCCAAAAGCGCCGAAATGATTTGTAAAATGCCCATTTGATTAGGGCCGATTTTAGGTTTGAAAATCCGGAAAACTGATCACCATCAGACAATCAGGATGATTGCAATCATAATATAAGGAGACCGTCTCCGGTAATTTTGCCTAAATTATTTGCCATGCTTAATCCCGATTTGTTACAAAAATATAATGTGCAGGTGCCCCGGTATACCAGCTACCCTACCGTGCCTGCCTGGAACGAACACATAGAAGTGAAGGACTGGGAAGGGGCTTTCCGTAAAGAATTTGATGCCAGCAACCAGCAGAAAGGGATCAGCCTTTATATTCATCTGCCGTTTTGTGAATCCCTTTGTACTTATTGCGGCTGCAATAAAAGGATCACTACCAACCACGGTGAGGAAATAGATTACATAGGCGCTATACTGGCTGAATGGGCCATTTACTGCGGACTGATGAAGGAAACCCCGATCATCAGGGAACTGCACCTGGGAGGAGGAACACCAACTTTTTTCTCGCCAGAGAACCTTGAGAAATTACTGACAAGTATTTATAAAACCGCAGTTATACACCCCGAACATGAATTCAGCTTTGAAGGGCACCCTAATAATACCACCAGGGAGCATCTGCAGAAACTGTATGATCTTGGCTTCAGGCGTGTAAGTTATGGGGTACAGGATAATGACCCTGAGGTGCAACGCATCATCAACCGGATTCAGCCTTTTACAAATGTGGAACAAGCTACCAGTACCGCAAGGGAAATAGGCTACTTATCGGTAAACTATGACCTGATTTACGGCCTGCCCCGGCAGACTATTACAGGAATGATAAACACTATAAAGCAGGTAATATCTCAACGGCCCGACAGGGTGGCTTTTTACAGCTATGCCCATGTGCCATGGACCAGCAGGGGCCAGCGCCTGTTTGATGAAAATGACCTGCCCGGTGCAGGTGAAAAACTGGAGCTATACCGTACAGGCAAGGAACTGTTTATTGAGAACGGCTATGTGGATATAGGTATGGACCATTTTGCACTACCAACCGACGACCTTTATGTGGCATCAACCGAGGGCCGTCTGCATCGGAACTTTATGGGCTATACCACACAGGCTACCAATATACTTGTGGGCCTGGGCGTATCAAGCATCAGCAGCACCGGTAGTGCATTTGCTCAAAACTCGAAGACCCTGAACAACTATTATCAGCACATTAAAAACAATATATTATCTATAGAAAAAGGGTTCTTCCTTTCAGATGAAGATGTGCGGTTCGGGAAGTATATACTGGATATCAGTTGTAGGGGGAATACTACTTTTCAGCTGCAAGACCTGGATACAATTAATACCTACTGCCTGCCAGAACTGAAGAAACTGGAAGCCGACAAACTGGTAATACTGATGGATGGTGGCGTAAAAATCACCCCTCTGGGCAAAAATTTTATCCGCAATATCTGTAGCGCTTTCGACCTGTATATACAGAAGAATAAGGCTGGCGAGGAGAAGAAAATTTTCAGCAGGGCTATTTGATTTTCAATTTGTATAGCCTAAAGTGTGCCACACCTGAGGTGTGGCACACTTTAGTAGTTTTTGGGTTTAACCAACACCGGACCTGGAAAATTTAATGATATTGAGTGCTATCTATCCATATCCGACTATTTAAATAATACATTAATTTTGCAAAAACAGTTTCAGATGGAAGAAGTTATTTTTTTAGTAGAGGAAAGTGATGAAGGTGGTTATACTGCAAAAGGTATGGGTGTATCCATTTTTACAGAAGCTGAGACAATTGAGCTGCTGAAGGAGGCGGTAAAAGAAGCGGTACATTGCCATTATTTTGATAATAAACCACGTCTTATACGCCTTCATGTAGTAAAAGAAGAGGTTTTTGCCGCATGAAACTTCCATGAGATATCACAGGCAAGGAATTAATAAAAGCCATAAAACCATTAGGCTATAAAGTGGTACGGCAAATAGGAAGCCATATCCGGTTAACTACATTCCAAAACGGTGAACACCATATAACAGCTCCTGACCACTATCCCATAAAAACCGGTACACTTTCAGGTATTATCGGAGACATTGCATCTCATTTCAATAAAAGCAAAGAAGAAATACTGCAAATGCTATGGGGGTAATTAACCCTAAAGATAACTTCTTATGATTTTATAGTTTAGTCTTCCGATTACAACCTCACGCAGGCATCTCACACCTCAAAGGTGTGGGGCACTCTTCAATTAAGATCCTTCATAAATAACTCCCGAAGTAGGCGTTTCGTGCAGTTCAATTTTTTTAAGTTCAGGTATCATTGGCTTAATTTGATTCCAGAGCCATACGGCCATTAATTCGCATGTGGGGTTTTCGAGGCCCTCTACTTTATTGAGGAATTTGTGGTCCACTTTATCAACAATACTGTTTACCTCGGCCTTCAGTCGGGCAAAATCTATTACCCAGCCTGTATGCACATCCACAGGGCCTTCTATGTATACTATAAGCTTGTAGGTATGTCCATGTATTTCCCTGCATTTATGCGTTTCGGGTACATTGGGCAGGAAATGAGCTGCATCAAAAGTGAACTGCTTAAAAATAATCATTGACTGGTTAATTGTTACGGTTAGTTTTTCTCTCGAGTGCCTGTTTGTAATGGCGTTTTTCTTCAGCTGTGCCAGGTTTTACTTTTGGTATAGCTACAGGCATTGCCTGTTCATCGAGCGCTACAAAGGTAAAGTATGCTTCGTTAATAAGTTTGGTTTCGCGGCTCAAAACCTTCCGTGCCCAGGCTTGTACAAAAATCTCCATTGACGAGTTAAAGGCCCTCGTTATTCTGGCCTTTATCGTAATAATATCGCCAATTTTCGCAGGGCTTTTAAAGACAACTTTATCTAGTGAAACAGTGGCCGCAATCCTTTCGGCATGGGTCTGGGCGCATACCGCCGAAGCAGTATCCATCCACTGCATGAGTTTACCACCATGCAACATGCCCATAGGGTTAGTGTCATTGGGGTATACTACTTCGGTCATTATAGTTTCTGATTCGGATGGAGACTTCGAGGGTATTCTTGGCAAGGCAGGCAAAATTGAAAATTTAAATATTGTGTAAAATTGAGTTCATGGATATTGCTTTTACCTGATACCTGTCATTGATTTTTATGATCTATATCAGTTATACTCATTATGAATAATGCGATATTTGCTTTATTTTTTATTTGCTTACAGGCCCATGTTTTTACTAAATTCAAAACTATAATGAACCAAACAGCTTTGCATAGTTTCCATATACCAGTTTTAGGAATCGGGTATAGCATAGATACTCCGGTTAAGGTGGCCCGCTATGGCATTTCATCTGTCTTGTCTATTATGGATGATCAGCTTATTGAGAAAATGCGGGAATACCACTCATTGCAGGCAGGAAAAAGCTTTGAACCGATACTGGAAAAAGAAGAAGACCATCGTGCAAGAAGAATCACTGCCTATCTTAACCTCCTTAATGATATTGTAAATGATCAGATAAGGGAAATAAAGGAACTGCCGTTTAATGAGGACAATGACCTCTCTAAATATTTTGATTTACTGCCAGACAATAATGAGATTAAAGAAGTTTACCTCAATATGAAGACTCTGGCTGATAGTCCGCAAAAAACTGAAATGCAGGCCAGGCTAAGGCAATATGTTACCCCCGGCTCGATAGATGTAAATGTGATGTCGAAAATAGACAAAAACAATTTTGATGCCCAGGGGAATGAATTGCCCGAAGGATACTCAGATGCACTGGCTGCTTTCCGTGGCTTTGCATTAAGTAATCTGAATTCTTCCATTGTCTTTTCGGCTGGCTACAACCCAAGATTATATAACTACATCGAAAATTTCAGTGATTTCTATCCGGATGAAAACGGGAATTTGAAAAAGAAGATTATTCTTAAGGTAAGCGATTACCGTTCAGCACTGGTACAGGGAAAATTACTGGCCAAAAAAGGACTTTGGATATCGGAATTCCGTATTGAATCTGGCCTTAATTGCGGAGGCCACGCTTTCCCTACAGAGGGATTGTTGCTGGGTCCGATACTGGAAGAATTCAGAAATAAAAGAAGTGAACTGGCATCCGAAATCTTTGAATTCAGTAATGCAGCCATGAAGCTTAAAGGTTTACTTGGATATAAGGAACAACCCAGGATGCGGATAACCGTGCAGGGAGGTATAGGTACTGCCAATGAAAATAATTTTCTGATGGAACATTATGTGCTTGACGGAACCGGATGGGGCAGCCCATTCCTGCTGGTACCCGAAACAACCAATGTAGAAGCGGAGACCCTGAAGAAACTCGCTACTGCCAAAAAAGAGGATTACTATGTGAGTTATGCATCGCCATTGGGCATTGCTTTCAATAACTTTCACCAGAGTACCTCTGAGCAACAAAGGCATGAGCGGATAGATAAAAACAGGCCGGGCAGCCCTTGTTATAAAAAGTTTCTGGCTTCAAATACTGAATTTACCGAATCTCCTATCTGTACTGCATCCAGAGAATACCAGGACCTTAAGATAAAACAACTGAAAAGCCTCAATCTGCCAACAGAAGAGCTTGAAGCAGAACTGGAAAAAATAACTGAAAAAGACTGCCTGTGCGAAGGACTTGGCGCTTCGGTGTTACTGAAAGACCACATTAGCCTGTCGCACAATTTATCGGCCGTTGCTATTTGCCCCGGCCCCAATCTGGCTTATTTCTCCGGCACTTTTTCACTCACAGAGATGGTAGGGCACATTTATGGCCGTATTAATCTGCTGAACTCACTTTATCGGCCCAACATGTTTATTAATGAACTGAACCTGTATATAGATCATTTCAAAAAGAAAATTAATGAAACCAACCTGGGCCTTAATCCCAAGCAGGTAAAACAATTGCAGACTTATAAGAAAAACCTGCTGGATGGCATTGATTA
>CAIVEH010000059.1 GCA_903904855.1 uncultured Bacteroidota bacterium
ATACAACCATAAAGGCTGGACAAAATGTTTTGAATGCACTCAGGCTTGTAGCTCTGTATGGGGCTGAATAGTTACGATTCAACATTGTAAAGCGCCTGTTTGGGCGCTTTTTTATTTATGCTTGAATAGGAATAAAAGGCTTATTTTAATAGTATGGGCTTTGTGCCCTAAACTGTATGTACTTATAATTTTGTGTACTTTGTGCTCAACCTTTGTGTACTTTGTGGTTAACATTTAGCTCACTGATTTATCCCGTGTTATGTATAACTGCCAGTATTTTTTCAACTACGTCGGTATCATCGGCCCTGAACCAGCTAATGTTCTTATCTTTCTTAAACCAGGTGAGCTGCCGCTTGGCATAATTGCGGCTATGTTGCTTTATTTTACCTACCGCATCTTCCAGGGAACAGCGAGCCTCAAAGTAGTCGAACAGTTCGGTATACCCTACTGTCTGCAGGGTTTTAAGATGCCGGTAAGGCAACAGCCCCTGAACCTCATTCAGCAAGCCCTGGTTCATCATTAGGTCTACCCTGTGGTTGATCCTTTCATATAGCGCCTCACGGGGCAGTTCCAGCCCTGCAATTATAGTGCGGAAAGGCCTTTGCTTAACTGTCTTTGTCCTGTATTCATTGATACTTGTGCCTGTGCTGCGTACAAACGCCAGTGCGCGCAGCAACCTCGCAGGATTCTGTATTTCAGCCGTTTCATAAAACCCGGGATCTTCCTGCTTTACTGCTAGCTGTAGCCATTCGAGTCCCTTGGTTTTATACTCCTCTTCGGTATTGATTACAATAGTATCATCATTTGCAGGCATTTCATCAAGCCCTTCTATCAGGGCTTTTATGTACAAACCAGTCCCACCACATACAACTACAGATGTACTGGTCATAAATATTTCATCCAGGTACTGAAGTGCCAGATTCTCAAATCCGGCAGCAGTAATGGGTTGTGTAACCGGAAACTCATCAATAAAATAGTGCTTTACCTGATTTAGCGTTTCTGTGGCTGGTTTGGCAGTACCTATTGTCATCTCCTTATAGCATTGCCTGCTGTCGGCAGATATAATGGACGTACCAAGCCTTTGCGCCAGATTCACAGCCACATCGGTTTTCCCTACCGCAGTTGGGCCGACTATGAAATAAACTACTTTGAGATGTTCCAATGGTAATTTCAAAAACTAAATGGTCTTTTACACAGGGATATTAGCGATTATAAATCAAAAGTCAACTGTCAACTGCAAACTGCCAACTGCCAACTGTACACTACTACTCTATTCCCCCACCCAGATCTTCCACAATGCTTTCTGTTCCTTCTTCGCCTTCGCTGCCAAATCCTTCAGCCATTTCTTCAGCGCCCAGGTCATATTTTTCCTCTATCTCCATAATCTTATCCAGGCTCACTCCTTTAATGCCATACTGGGCAGGTGCTATACCTTCTTTTCTTAACAGGAACGGATAAACACGCCTTGGCGTTTCCTCCTTGCTCACCCCGGTAAGCTCGGCCATAAATGTCCATTTCTTTACCGGGTCGTATACATATATAAACTTCTGGTCGGGCAGCGAAACGAGCGCAGATACTGGTGTTTTGATCATTGATAAAGCCGGTGCATCCTTCTTGTTTACCAATACTTCAGAGTTGAATTCCCGGCCCCTGGTCCATTTTTCGTTGCTTTCGTAAAAAGAAGCAGGGTGCTTGCCGTCAAACTCAAATGCCTTCACAATAGCGTGGTGAAAGTCCATAAAAGTCTGGTTTGCCATAAGCTCAATATCCCTGTAGGTCTGGTCATCCTCCTCCCAATAAATCCTGAATCTTAAAATCGCCATCCGTAAATAATTATTGCGGTAAAAATAGTAAATTAGCGGCAAGGAACGGTCAAAAAACGAACAATAAATAGCTGTGTTTAAGGTTATTTGCCTTTTCGGAATGAAAATAAAATAAAAAATCCCCTTTTTCTCGTATTCAATACAAATAATTCCTTACCTTTGCCATCCCAAATAAAAAAACATGCCAAAAATAAAGACGCATTCCCGTGCCAAAAAGACATTCAGAGTTACAGGCACTGGTAAAATACGCAGGTACAAAGCTTTTAAAAGCCATCTGTTAACCAAGAAAGCAAAGAGCCGCAAACGTCACCTGCGCATACATGGCCTGGTGCATCCAAGCAATGCCCGCCTGGTAAAGCGTATGCTGGTTATGGCATAGAATTTATTTGCCCTCATCTGGGTAAAAAATTGAACTATACCATCAAGTAATATTTTTTTAACCGTCCCAGGCCAATTAAAGGAACCTAAAGGTTACGCCGAAGGACAATAATTTTTCAAATATGCCACGTTCCGTAAATGCAGTAGCATCACGCACGAGAAGAAAGAAAATACTGAAAGAAGCAAAAGGCTTCTACGGTAAACGTAAAAACGTATATACCGTTGCCAAAAACGTTCTGGAGAAAGGCCAGGGCTATAAGTTTGTAGGCCGTAAACTGAAAAAGCGCGAATACCGCTCTCTGTGGATCGTGCGTATCAACGCAGCAGTGCGCGAAGAAGGCTTGAGCTATTCACAGTTCATAGGCAAGCTCGCTGCCAAGGGTATTGACCTTAACCGCAAAGTACTTGCCGACCTGGCAATGAATGAACCAGAATCATTCAAACAACTGGTAGCAAGCGTAAAGTAGTAATTTACATTAATGATATAGAATAGCCGGTACCTTATGGTACCGGCTATTTGCGTTTTGATATCATATCCATTCATAGGATATTTTTTTTGTTTTTAAGGTTTTGGGGGCTGGGCTTATTTCAGCTATATAGCTTCAGTGGCTATGGCACAGTTCAGGTGAGGATTGCTATAGGGCTTGCCTGATATCCCACTTATAAAGTCCATCCCAATCACCCAAGATGAAATTTGGTGATGTAACAAACCAGCCTGCCGGCAGGCTGGTTCCCCCTTGCCGGGTAGCCATGTGTCTGAGTGAAAGTCTATCCCGATTTTTCATCGGGAGGGGCAGGGGATATAAACCTGCGACAATCCGGAATCAAAATACATCTGAAAACAACCCGATTTTAAACTAATTTAGCACAAAAAGCACAGGTATCTAATGTTCGTACAAACCTTAATATCCTGTACCAGCAAAAATTAAAGAATCTCAAAGAATTAAGAAAAGTATCTTATAGAAAGCATTCCTGGAAGAAATAATTGAATTGGAAAAACTTTGAAGGGCAATGCCATTAAGTTAAGAAGAAAAAGGCCTGAAGGGCCACAATATATCAGCGATGGGTGAAGCCCATCGTATTCAGGAATAGTTGTTTAGGCCAGAAAGGCTGAGATAACATTTAGGATGAAATCCTTAACTTAACAACATTGCATGAAGGGGCAAAATCTCATAGCGATAGGCACCGCCCTTCGAAATAAACGATGGCACTGCCTCGACAATAAACTATCTGATTCAAATGAGCTTTAAACTACAGATCATATCTCACCAACTACTGGAACAATACCGCTCACAGGTGACAGACCTTGCGCAGCCTGCATTTGAGCAATTGCACGATAGTGCCTTGAGCATAGACACCTTTAGTTTTTACACATCAGTTTCTGCTGTTTTCTCCTCCAAAATAGAAGGTGAGCCCATCGAACTTGATTCATACATTAAACACAAGCGGTTTGCCGCCCATTTTTTGCCCGACTATACCCGTAAAATAGACGATCTGTACGAAGCCTATCAGTTCGCACAGCAATATGAGCTAACCGACAAGAACTTGCTAAAGGCCCATGCGATCCTTACCCGGCATATTTTGCAAAAGGCTCAGCGGGGCAAAATGCGCACAGGCAATATGTTTGTACTAGCAGAAGATGGCAGGATAGAATATGTAGCAGCTTCCCCATCAGAAGTGAAAACAGAAATGAAAAAATTGATGGCTGATATAAGCCTGCTCTGTAATGCTCCACTGGATTTTAAAGAAGTACTGTTTTATGCGGCAATGATCCACCTGGTATTCGTAAAAATCCATCCTTTCGAAGATGGCAATGGCCGTACAGCCAGACTCCTTGAAAAATGGTTCATAGCGCAGAAACTTGGCACAAAGGCATGGTATCTGCAATCCGAACGAAATTATTACCATCACCACAATACTTATTACACCAATATCCGGGCTTTAGGATTGGAATACGAAATATTAGATTACTCCCGTGCACTGCCATTTCTCCTCATGCTACCGGCATCAATAACGCCCTAGGACCAATAAAGTTGATGTAAATTCTCAGGTTATATATTCCATAATTCCCACTCGTTCGCGTTTATAACGCGAATGAAATGGTTGTGCGTTAGTAATACGCTCGGAATTAATTATTCTGGCGCAGTTATGTAGTAAAGCCCTGTGCATAGCAGACACCTGTCTAAGCAATCTCACCAGTTGTTAACCTCGTATTCCTATGCTAAGTTACCATTAAACAACAATCCTCCTAATTCTATAATCCTGCAAATTTTGATTCCAAAATAAATATGCCTAAATTTTTGGAAATATCAATTATTTATTTTACCTTTGTTCCAAAATATCAGGATAATTGACAATTTATTGAACTATGAAACAAATTTACTCCAATTTACCCCGCATTCCAGATTACTTTATACCCATTTTATACCTTTTTATACCTTTTTATACCTTTTTATACCTTTTTATACCTTTTTATACCTAAATATACCC
>CAIVEH010000060.1 GCA_903904855.1 uncultured Bacteroidota bacterium
CTGACATGCAATGCATCAAGAAACAGCATTATTGCCGTTTCCTGATCTCTGTCTGCAGGATGAATGGTTAATGTACTCATAATAGCAAATATACCAATTCTTCGTTGTTTTATCAAAAATCACTGATCAAATGCGCAGGCGTATACCTCATCCTCGGTAAGGTGGAAGAAGAGTTTGGCTTCCCAAGCATAGAGGTAGAGAAGATGGCAAAGCTGGGGATAAAGGGATATCCGCGGGGGTGAGCAGGGAACAGGAAATTATATACATGTTTGCACTTCTTGCTTTTCCTTGATTTTTCTGGTAAGTTCTGGCAGATAATTTATAAACCAATCCGGTAATTCCTGCAAAGTAACAGACGAAATTATTGTTCGGTTAGCGAACTGAGCCAAAACAATATGCTTGTCTGTAGTATCAATGATCTGAATGTTGTTTACTGCATCCAGATGTTGTTGCAGTTTTTGTAAGTTGCCATAAAAATTATCTTCAATGGTACGGCGGTCAACCCAATGTCCACCTTCTTTAGAGCGCTCAATAACCCGCAACTGAGATGCATCTGGTGTTGATAATCCCAAAAAAATCAGGTTAACAGTATAACCTGCAGCCATAAATTTCCGAGGCGTCTCCCATGTAGCATCATTTGTAAAATGACCTTCATAAACGTAATTACTACCCCGGGCTAATGCATCAGCGACCTGTTTCTCGAATGTATCAACAGTAAACTCAAAGGCAAGTATTCTTACCTCTTTTGGCGCTTTAAGAGTCTGCCAGAGCTCATTTCTTTTCTCAATAAATAACTTATCACCATCAAATATTTTACAGGTCTCCTTTATATGTACAGGAAGGTAGTTTGCACCTAAAGATGATTTGCCGGCGCCATTAGAGCCTGTTATAATATAAAGTTCACGCATGGATTTACCGGAGTAAAAAATTGGCGAGTATCTCAGTCCTTTCCAAAGCCGACAGTTCACGTATCAGCGTATAATCGCGGTCTTCAGGTGATTTTAAAGTCACAATCACCATTTTGCCACCTGGATATTCCAGATAACATTGATTTGGGGGTAATCCTTTTGAATTGATCATAAAAGGCAGCCCTTTGGAGTGCTTGGCCTGTCTCAGTTGCTTGACAGCCTCATTTCCACTTCTTTCCAGCTCTTTTACTTCAGTGGTTTGCATAATCAAATTTAGGATTATTTTAGTATAATTCCTAATTGCTAAAGACGTTTTTGTTGAGTTATTGGCTCCAATATAATGAAGCAACCACATGTTTTTCAGTTAAATTGTACTAATGTAAATTTTTCGCTTAGTAAGGTAGTAGAAGAATTTGGCTTCCCGAGCATAGAAGTAGAGAAGATGGCAAAGCTGGGGGTAAAGGGGGACCCGAGGGCGTGATGGGGGGAGAATTCCTTCTCCATTTTATCTATGGTAGTGATATCTCAAAGAATAAACAACGATGCGGTTATTCTCAGATTTGTATACAATTCTATGCTCTTCATTAATACGCCGAGATAACC
>CAIVEH010000061.1 GCA_903904855.1 uncultured Bacteroidota bacterium
AGATATAACAGAAGACAAAAAATGGGAGTAATCTTTGATACCCTTATAAAAAGAATGGTCAAAAATGATCCAATACGCTTGTTATCAAAGGATTGATATTGCGACCTAAGTGCCTATACCTATAAGGTAAATTACCTACGGTTTCTGGAAGGTAAAATGACCAGAAATAATTAAGAAATTAGTCCAACTTAAAAAGGCCGTCCCGGAATGGGACAGCCTCAAATATCTTCGTACTCAATTTATTGATTAATACCAGTAATCGTGACCACAGCCCCAATTTTCGTGCTGTGCAGCAAGGATATCTCTTTTCCATGCTTTCTTGCAAGCTTTACGACGTTTCCTCTCAGCAGCAAATGGCCTGCAGCACTCTATTTCAGCAGCAATGCACTCTTTCTTCTGCCTTTTGCACTCTTTTTTCCAGGCTCTGTAGCAACTGAATTCGCTATGGCAGAATTCATGATCGCGCCACCAGCATCCGTGGTGATGACCGCCACAATGTCCGGCTTCTTTTTTGCACTCTTTTTTGTCGTTATCTTGAGCTGTTGCACAAAAAGCGCTGAACAACATCAGTGATAAAAATGGAATGAGGATTGATTTTTTCATAAATTTATCTGATTTTGGAACCAAAGTAGCTATTATATTTTTCATATCCAAGAGATTGCTTAAAATAATCTCCTTTTTTTTCTTTACAGCCTTAAATATTGAAGATTGGTGTACGCTCCAAAGAGTATTAAAGTCTCTTTAAGAGAGTATTTATTATCGTTATTAATACCAATATTCGTGCGATTTTCCAATGTCTTTGTGGTCTACATTGAGTTTATCCCTTTTATACAGTTTGCGTTCTGCTTCACGTTTCTTCCTTCTGGCAGCCATCGGGAAATCTTTCTCCAGTGCCTTAGCCTGGCATTCTTTTTTCTTTCTTTTCATGTCCTTCTTCCAGGCCCTGAAACACTTGAAATCACTGGTGTAATACTCCTGGATATGCTTTTCGTAAGAATAATCTTCTATGCATTTACAGTAGGCTGGATTAGAGGTAACCCTGTCCTGGGCATGTATGCTGGTCGATGCCAGTACGAGGGCAACAAATGGAATTAACAGGTGGCTTTTCATCATTTTACATTTTTATGCAAACAAAATAATTGATTAGTAACAAATATCCAAACAGAGTTAATTATTGATGTCTTTTATCATCATTGATTATCGCCTTTTCAGCACTTTCCGGTTCAATTATAACCGGAGTCGGGAATTGAGGCAATGGTGAGTTATAAGAAAAATTTCCGTGCACTTTCTGCACTGGCTCATCATTCCTATCTTCTTCTTCGGGTACGGAAGATGTATCTTCTGCCGGCACAATAACGGCCATGTGATGTATTCTGCGGAAGCTATAACTCGCGCCGATTGTAATTCCATAAGAATTCTGTGAAGTTTTGCTGACACTATTTATCAATGCGTCATATTGCCCAATCTTATTGGTTAGTTGGTAGCCTGAGGGTACATTATGAGTGAAGTTCTCCATCATGTAATATGCACCTGCGTTAACAGAGATGGCATGGCTTAAAACAAAATTAACAGACGGTCTCAGTATAAAGCCAACAGAACCGGAAACAGCAGAAACTACTCCTTTATTATTGCCAGGCGCAACGCCGAGCCCAACGTTATATCCCTCGGCTCTGAGTGTATTGAAATAGCTCTGAATACCTGCTGGAGTATTGCTGGTAAGGTACTGGCTCCTGGTCATCAACAGATCGCCTGCCGCAGGCACTGACGAATAATCATAAATGGGTACCACACTGCCCTGGGGCCCACTGTAATCATAGATGGCTTCGTAATCAAATAATGCATTGGTTTTGTAATGGTTTTTTTCACAAATATTGAACAATAGACCCGCATCGGCATTAAAACCAATCCATTCTGTAATCTTCAGTTTGTATTTGAAAAGAAGGGGTATACTGATATTATGGGTCATCAGCTTTTCTTTTATTTGCCCGTTTGAAGTTAGCACCTGCCGGAATACGTTGTTGAAATTATCTGTCGATTTGTATTCAATATGAAAATCATCCAGGGTAAGATTGCTGCTCTGATGCGTAACCATTAAGCCTGTTCCTACTCCATAGCTTCCGGCAAGATCAAAATAGTAGCCTATTTCGGCATCCATACTGTGGGAGAAACCATTATTGATTTTTAGTCCGCTTATCTTGGTATTAACCGGGTTTGGGTAATTCGATGTAGGATCAGCATAGTTTATTTTCTGGTTCAGTACCCCTACCATAGAGTTCACATCAATGCAAACCCTTGATAGCAATCGGTGTCCATGAGCCAAATCTACAACCGGAAAACCATTACTCTGGGGCACAAAGTCATTTTCAGGTGTAATATTCTGTGCTTTTACCACTGTCATCAGCAGCAAGCCTGTCATCAACAATATAGTCTGCTTCATCAATATCATTTTATTCCATGTTTTTAATAAACCGGGAAGTTGAAATTTTTACTTCGTTATTATAACTGCTCACAAGGTAACAACCTGGTGGCAGGCTGGAAATGTCTAATTGCATTGTATTGCCTGTTACTGCTCTGGAAAGCAATACATGACCGGTAATATCTGTGAGTACGATTTTTCCGGTTGTTCCAGCAGCAAAAAGTGTAGCAATATTAATTACGCTGCTTGCCGGGTTTGGGGTGATCTTCAATAAAGAGGCCACATTGCCAGATGGTGATAGAACGATAGCCAGCGGCCCATTAAAATAGGTCTTTTGCATGCAGCCGTTTTTAGTAGTTATGACCCAGTAATATTTATTGAAGAAATCAGGTGCTAAGTTGGCATAACTCTGGAAAGTAGCCCCCGGAATCAGGCTTGAGTCCAGCGTCGAAACATCATCATATCCCCATTGGTAGTTGTCCTGTGTATTATCCTGAAAAATAAAATAGAAATTATAATAGATCACATTATACGTTGCCGATATATCGCTACCTACGTTTACTGAATACGAACTTGTACCAGCGCAGGGATTACCTGATCCGGTGGATAAAGTTATGATTGCATTACCTGCCTCTGGGAAGTTGACCAGGCAATACTGGCTTGTACTGCCTGTTTGCCATATTATTGCATTCTGAGCGCTCCATGTATAACTTGATCCGGCCGCAGGAGCACTACCTGCACCGAAATTCTGGAATTGGGTGCCGGAACAAAGGTTGGATGGTGACGAAGTAGTTATCAGCGGTACGGCTGGTTCCGGGTAAACTGTTGCAATTAGATTACGTATTGATGAACACCCCCCGGCTGTGAGCGTAAAAGTATAAATTGCTGTAAGCGGCCCTGCAGTTGTGTTGCCCAATGTCTCAATGATATTACCTGTGCCGGAAGATGCAGCAGCAGGGGTGATACCAGGAACAACGTCCCTCGACCATGACCAGGTAAATCCAGGGTTAGGGCTGGTTGGAAAGTAATTAAACACACTGCCTGAGCAAACCGTATCGGAAAGTGAACCAGATAATCTGGGAGTAGGATGTACAATTACCACCACATTGGCTGTACTGCTGCAACTACTGCTTGTTATAGTAAAAATATAGGTAGTTGATACATCGCTGTTGGTAACGTTACTTAGCGTTTCATTTGGATTGCCTGTACCGCTTGCTGTAGGGTTAGACAAGCCTGGAACAAACACCCTGTGCCAGGAAAATATTGCACCTGTAGCACTGCTGGCAGGTGTATAACTAAATAATGATCCATCGCAAACAGCCGGTGGTGTATGCGTACTGCTCAATGAAGGAATTGGGTTTACAGAAACTATTATTGTAGTGGTGGCAGAAGCCAGACCGTCGGTAACCTGGATTCGGAAAGAATCTGTTCCTGAATAGCCTGATACCGGTGTAAAATAAAGACTTGAAGGCGTTAGGGATCCCCCTGTAGAAGTGGCTGAAACAGGAAAGCCTGTAAGTGAGCCATGTGCAGGACCGGAAATAACAGTCCAGGTCTCTGTTTGCCCGTAATCAGAGTCAATAATTGACAACTCGCTGTAAATAGCGGTAGCCATTGAATTTTCACATACCGTAAAAGTCTGTGTTGGCCCCCCAATAAATGATGGTGGAAAGTCAACTCCCGGATTTGCCAGAGAATGGCTATACACTGAAATAATACAACAGAAAAACAACAACTGCATTGTGAAAATGCCCGTTGTATTTCTGGTTTTATAGCCAGTTTTATAGTATAACTTTCCTTCCCTCCTATACATAGGTAGCCAAATAATTCCGAAAAATACACAAAATTCCGCATAACAGAAAAGAAAAAGAAAATTATATGGATAACCGATATCCAAGGATTATTTTTCCATTCAACATTCAATTGTTCAAATTAACTTTGCTTCAATGGACTTACCTCAACCTAACAATCCCCTGCATGGCCAAACATTGGAGATGATACTTAATCATCTGGTAGATCATTATGGCTGGGAAGAAATGAATGAGCGGATTCATATCAATTGCTTCTATGATAACCCAAGTATTAAATCAAGTCTTAAATTTTTAAGGGCTACTCCCTGGGCCCGCAAAAAAGTTGAAAATCTTTTTCTGGAATCTTTTCTTAAGTAAAAGATGTTAAAATCTTTTGGTTTTTAGGATTTAACAGATTTTGGCAAAAATCTGGCACGGATTTTGTATTACTCCTTTAAAACCAATTTTTATGAAAAGCAGAAACGTAATTTATTTCAGCAAGAACAAAGCATTGAAAATCCTAGAGCGTCCGATTGACGTTGACCTCCAGACTTTGTTGAGTGCAACATTCGCAATTTCCCGCAACCATGTGGTGAAGAACCATATTCAGAATACAATAATGCAACTTACTGCACCTGAATACAGGCTTACGGCTTAGGTATTTAGGGTAGTTTGGTAGGAAAGTTAATAGAGTTTCTGTTTTATGCATCAAAATCATATTGCATTATATATCTAATATATTCCCCTTTGGTCAATATATTGGTGCGATATATTTAAACCACAGAATTGGAGGTTCCTTATAAACTGATTTCTAGCTTTATAACAATTCTTCCATGCATGGCGTCATTTCATTAATTATTATTTCTTAATGATTGATTAGTTATGGTGAATAATTTTATACTCCACTTGGTTATCTGACGAAAAATTTTCCATGCAATGGAAGATCAGTTATAATTCTTTCCAGGTAATAGAACAAAAAAATAAACTTGTAGTTAATAAAAACAATAATGCCCCGCAAAGCGGGGCATTATTACAATGTCTAAAAGAGAATTGCGAATTAAGCGTTTGACTCTTCAGAATGAACCAGTTCATTTACGAACTTAGCAACTGCAGCAATACGCGCATGATTTAACGCATAATGGATAAACTTGCCATCACGCTCAGTGATTACAATGTTTGCACGGCGCAGAATAGCGAGATGCTGAGAAGCTACAGACTGCTCTAAACGCAACTTAACATAAATGTCAGTTACATTCATACGCTTGTTTTCTTCCAGCAACTTCACGATCTGCTGACGCAGTTTGTGGTTAATTGCCCTCAATGTCATAGCTGCATTTTTTACAGCTACGTAGTCTAACTTGATGTGCTCGTTAGAACCTTCGCTTTTCCGAATTACCAGAGTGTTTGCTGATACCGTCGTTTCCATTAACTGAAATTTAATTGATTAAAATGAATTAATTTTTTTACTCCCCCACTAATATTACTTATAAATGAGAGTGCAAACATACTCAATTAAACCGATATGAACCAACTAATATTCAAAAAAAAAGTTAACGCTGCGTTAAAGTGTAAAAAATGAAACGAAATTAATGCTGTAAAAGCTTATATTCAATTACTTATGAGTATAAACTTGTTTTAGATAAAAAGGTTCGGATGTGGATAAAATTTCAATGTCATGACATACAAATCGGTTGAAAGCATAGATCGCCCATTGGTCTGAATCAATATTCAGGTTCTTCTCTATTTGAATTATTTTAAGGCTTTGTATTTCATCCAGGGAAATTTCTGAATCAGTAGTTAAAAATGTTGTTTTCGTTGTATTGGTAATCTGTATTAATTGATCTTCTGTTATATGCTGCGGTTCCACTGTACAATTAAATTCATTATCATAAACAGCTATGAAAAATTCTTTTGTTCGTGCTGTAATCAGCGTAATATACTGTTCAAATTTATCACCATATTTTTTGAATGATTGATACGAGAGTAAGGCTAATTTATTATCAATAATCATTGGCTTATCCAATGCATAACACAGACCTTTTGCAGTTGACAGACCAATTCTTAACCCTGTATATGAACCTGGTCCGCCACAAACTGCTATACCAGATAAATCTGTAAATGAAATATTCGCTTCAGCTATAAGCGATTCAATTAAGAGATTTATTGAGCCGGCATGGTTACGGACTTCATTATTAAGTTTGGTGTATTGGATAATACCATTGCAATTGAGTGCAACAATAGCATTATCTGCCGAGGTATCGATGTGTAACAGGTATTGCACCATTATCCGGCAAATGTAATGAAAAGCAAACCCATTTTGTCTCTCTGCACATTAACCTCACGTTGGTCTTCAGTTCAGTTTTATGTTTAATCCATTTCATTGCTGATCTCATTTTTATTATCTTTACAACTATGGAAAGAAGAATTATTTATACTCCTAATGCGCCGAAACCAATCGGCCCTTATAGCCAGGCAGTTCAATATGGCGATCTGTTATACATTTCTGGTCAGATTCCTATCAACCCTGCTACAGGTGATCTTGTAAAGGAAAGTCTGGAGTTGGAAACCAGGCAGGTAATGGAGAATCTCAAGGCAATTCTGAAGGAAGCAGGTATGGATTTCAACAATGTTTTGAAGACTACTATTTTCCTTATGGATATGGCGAACTTTCCGGTAGTAAATGCAGAATATGCACTTTATTTTGAGAAAGACCCACCTGCCCGTGAAACTGTTCAGGTAGCCGGACTTCCATTGAAGGTAAATGTGGAAATAAGTATGATTGCAGGGAAATAATTTTTTAAATTCGGAAATATGTCCGTACATTTGGGATAAATTTCCGGAAATGAAAAAGCAAGCCGCCACAAAAACAAAAAAAATAAGCGATTACAAAACCGATGATCTAACTCAGAATATTGTTTCTGAACCATATGGAGTTTACGGTAATTATGTGCAGGACCCTATGGCTAAACGCACTATAGGCCTTATGGGTATGCTGGGTAAGCAGGATTTTGCACAAATTAATAATGATAATGACTTTATAAGTATCATCAGAAATGGTATTCCCAAGCAGGCAATGACCCACTTAATGGACATTGCAGATATCAGTCTTGTTGAAATGGCTAATATCATTCACACTACTGACAGAACCTTAAGAAGATATACGCCTACCCAAAAATTACCTCAGGATCAGTCAGAGGGTATTGTGGAAATGGCTATGCTATATAGCAGGGGCGAGGAAGTTTTTGGCTCAATGGATGAATTCAGAGATTGGATGAATACAAAGCTTCAGCCGTTTGGTAATAAAAAACCCAAAGAATTTTTGGATACATCACTGGGTATTGGCATGATTATGGATGAATTGGGAAGGATTCAACATGGAATTTTTGTATAATGATCGTATACCGAATAAGTAATTGCAATTTTATAAAGGACTTATCTGGTAAGGGTTCCTCTTTATATGGTGGTCGCTGGAACAGCAAGGATACCTATGCAGTTTATACTGCACAGAGCCGCTCACTTGCTCTGCTGGAGGTGGTGGTTCATGTTGGTAAAGTTCCCGCAGATGGTTATTGCCTGGCTACTATCGAAATTCCTGACCATAGTATTCAACGTGTTCCATTAGATTCATTGCCACCTGGCTGGCATAATAGTCCACCTCCCAATTATCTTAAATCTATCGGAGACACTTTTATTAAATCAAATAAACATCTTGTTCTGGAAATACCTTCAGTTCTCATGATGGAAGAACACAGCTATATGCTCAACCCTGCACATCATTTATTCAGTAAGGTGAAAATAATATCTGAAAGGCCGCTCAATATGGATGAGCGGCTTTTTCCTAAACCTATATCAGAGTAACAATCAGGATTTTCTTACCTCTTTTGCCCAGGCATCTTTTAATGTAACTGTTCGGTTAAAGATCAACTTTCCGGCTGTACTTTCAGTGTCCGCGCAGAAATATCCCTTCCTCATAAACTGAACTTTGTCTCCGGGTTTAGCCTTCGCCAATTCTGGCTCTATGTAAACTGAAGGCAGTATATTTATAGAATCCGGATTGATATAATCCTTGAAATTACCTTCTTCATTGGATGGGTCTTCCACTCTGAATAACCGGTCATACATTCTCACCTCTGCCGTACGGGCATGTGGCACACTTACCCAATGTATTGTACCTTTTACACTTAATCCGCTGGTATCATTACCGCTTTTGCTTTCCGGTAAATAGGTGCAAAGAACTTCAGAAATATTTCCATGCGCATCTTTATTGCAACCTTCACATTTTACGATATAGGCGCTCTTTAACCTGACAATGTTACCTGGTGCAAGCCGGAAGAATTTTTTTGGTGGGTTTTCCAGAAAGTCTTCCCGCTCGATCCATAATTCCCGACTGAACGGAACAGGTCTTGTACCTCCGTTCGGATCTTCCGGATTATTTTCTGCTTCAAAAATATCCTCCTGGCCTTCAGGATAATTGGTAATGATCAATTTTACAGGATCAAGTACCGCCATCACCCTATTGGTAGTTTTGTTCAGATGCTCCCTGACACAGAATTCCAGCATACTGATATCTACTATGTTTTCGCGCTTGGCAATACCAATAGTGTCGCTAAACTGGCGGATGGCTTCGGCAGGATAGCCCCGGCGACGCATACCGCTTACTGTTGGCATCCGAGGGTCATCCCAACCTGCCACATGTTGTTCATTGACCAGTTGCAACAGCTTACGCTTACTCATTACTGTATAGGTAAGGTTGCGACGGGCAAATTCATATTGATGCGAGGGGAAGATACCTAACTGCTCAATAAACCAATTGTATAGCGGACGGTGATGAATAAATTCAAGGGTGCATATGGAATGTGTTATTTCTTCTATGCTGTCGCTCTGGCCGTGGGCATAGTCATACATAGGGTATATGCACCACTTATCGCCGGTGCGGTGGTGATGCTCATGCTTGATCCGGTACATTAATGGGTCGCGCATCAGCAGATTAGGATGGGCCATATCTATTTTTGCACGTAAAGTTTTTTCTCCATCCCGATATTTACCATCACGCATTGCCTCAAAAAGTTGAAGGTTCTCTTCAATGCTGCGGTTCCGGAATGGGCTATCTGAACCGGGAGCAACTGTTGAGCCCTTGGTTGCGGCTATCTCTTCAGCTGAAAGATCATCTACGTAGGCTAATCCCTTTTTGATCAGTTCTACTGCAAAATCATACAGCTTCTGGAAATAATCTGAAGCATAAAATTCATTGTCCCATTGGAAGCCCAGCCATTTAATATCGTTCTTGATACTTTCCACATATTCTGTCTCCTCTGTTACGGGGTTGGTATCATCAAACCTAAGGTTGCATTTACCATTGTATCGTTTTGCAAGCCCGAAATTCAGGCATATGGATGTGGCATGACCTATGTGAAGATAACCATTAGGCTCGGGCGGGAACCGGGTGTGAACCCTTCCGTTATTGTTACCTTCTGCAATATCCTGCTCAATGATTTCTTCCAGAAAATTCAGTGATCTCTCGTCGCTCATCTTTATTGATTAAGTGTGCAAAGGTAAGCAGTAACTCTACGAATTAAAACGATGAGGTTTTACAGTTTCAAAACAAATAATGGAAATATGTCAGGATTACACTATCAATGTTCCTGCTTAGCAATTGATCGTCTTTTAAATAATATCCTATAGGGCTTTAACAGATAATAGAGAAAATAACTGTTACCGGGAACCTTGACAGCTTCCATATCTCTTATATTCGGTGTAAATGCTGCAAGGAAATAAGACCATAATAATTTTATTTTATCTCTGGTTGAATCTCTTAAGTATAATTGCTGCCTCAGATTTGCAATATGAAGTTTGCCCTTGTCAAGGGCAGGGAAACGAAGAAGATTACTCAGTACATTCTGATCCAATACGTTTTTTGTTTGGTAAGTATCTGGTATCAATATTCCGAACAGTTTATTAGCTATTAAAAAACCTGTTTCAGTAGTATGGTATATCCTGTATTTCCGGGTTAGCAACCGCAACTCTTCCCAGTCAATATCATTGCTGTATTTTTCAAGTAATACTGCTATATCAAGGCAATGTCTCAAGGTCCTCCAGACATCATTGATGCCATGATGAACCAGGATAGCCAAAAGGTGTTTTTCGATATTTAAAACGCTGACATTTTCGCCCATTAGTGCAACTGAATGCTGTCCACTGAGGATAAAATCATTTGGCAGTCTTATATTCATCATTTTACTGGTCACTGCCCAGTGAATTTCAATTTTATGAGGGCTGGCCAGGAATGTTTTTCTATACATAAGTTCATGGCTGGATTTAAGAAACTGATGCATGAAATCGGGATTATAATACCGGGGTTCATAACCATCTGCCACCAATAACCGGTGTGCAACAGAAAAATCTTCCTTGTCAATCAGAAAATCAATATCAGAGGTTTCCCGGCTCAGGAAATCATTAAATAAAAACTGGCTGAGAATAACTCCTTTATAAGGTACATTATTGACGCCACCATATTTCATTAATTTATTCAACCTTACCAGTTCCTCGAGATTTCTTAAATTATCAGTGGCTACTTTTATAGATTTATTTCTTATTTTTTCCATAAAAGCTGCCGGAAAACCAGATGCATTGATAGAAATTACTTTATAAATAACAGGGTGAATCTGGTGGGTAAATACTATTCGTTGGAATAACTTCCAATCGATTTTATGATCGAGGATGTATTTTTC
The DNA here is from genome assembly GCA_903904855.1 of uncultured Bacteroidota bacterium. Taxonomy (GTDB): domain Bacteria; phylum Bacteroidota; class Bacteroidia; order Chitinophagales; family Chitinophagaceae; genus Nemorincola. Next base: position 10,935 of record CAIVEH010000061.1, read on the forward strand.
AATTTGGACTGCTTCTATTCTTTTAAAGTATACCCTTAAAATAAGAATGGTAAGCGCCATTTCTGGTCTATAACTTTCTTCTATGTCGTCCAGGCTTATCATATTTTCTGCTTTCCGTAAATGGCTGCAAATTCACCTTTTGCATCCAGCAACTCATCGAAGGTGCCTTGTTCAGTTACCTTGCCTCCAGCCATCATGTAAATATGGTCTGCAAGTTTAAGATTATAAAATCTGTGAGTAATCAGGATCACAATTTTATTACCGATATTTTTTTTTATGTTCTGAAATACTACATACTCGGCTACAGGATCCATTGAACTTGTTGGTTCATCCAATATCAATATGCGGGAATCTTTGTAAAACATTCTGGCAAGGGCAATTTTCTGCCACTGGCCGCCGCTTAGTTGTTCCCCGTAATTAAATGTTCTTCCCAATTGTGTTTTATAGCCCATATCAAAAGACTGGATCTTTTCAGTCAATCCTGCTTTCTCGGCTGCTGCTTCCAATGAGGTTTTATCCTTTTTATTAATGCCAGGGGCAATATTTTCCTCAATCGTCATGTAGTACTTACCAAAATCCTGAAATAGGGCGCTAATATTTTTACGCAGTTCATTAACTTGTATTTCAGAAATACTTTCTTCGTCAATTAAAATTGTATCTGGTTCTGTTTCATAAAACCGGCAAAGCAATTTGATCAAAGTCGATTTGCCTGATCCGTTCTCTCCGGCTATTGCTGTTATGGATCCGGGCTTCAGAACCATATTTATGTCAGTCAGAACTGGTTTTACAGTGTTAGGGTAGGTGAAATTCAGGTTCTTCACAGATATGCCCTTGTTCAATACCGGGAATAGTTTACCATCAGTGTGATCTTTTACCAGCGCCGGTGAGGACAAATATTCCAGTACCTGCCTCAGATATAACTGGTTCTGAAATAAATTAATGCCTGCCTGGAATAATCCTGTAATTGAAGCCTGCAACCTTTGAAATACCTGAAAATAAATTACCAGCCCGCCAATTGTTATTGCTCCGGTTACTGCCCCGGCTATAATTATACAGTAGATGGCGCTTGTTAAAATAATTTCGAATAGCTGAATGAAAATATTTTGTTTCAGGAATTGGTATTGCAGTTGCTTTTTCTTGTTGAAAATAAATTTCCTCAGATGCAGAAACTGTTCGGTAAAATTGGCGCCATAACCGAAAATCCTGACTTCCTTGGCATACATGTCGGTAGTTAGATACTGAAAAATGCTGCTTGCCTTCCTTTGGGTCGGCATACATTCCTTATCCTTTTCAAACTGATGATAACCGTGCATTAATTTACTTATTGCCAGCGGTATACTGAGTATAATAATAAGTAAAAGGATGGTCCAATGAGCAAGGAACATAAATCCTGAAAAAATTACGATACCTATAAAATTCTGCACCAGGCCCTGGTAGGCAGTTATGAGTTGTGCTGTCCTTCCCAGCGATTGCTGCTGTGCCATTATGAGATCATCATAAAATGCCGGGTTCTCGTAATATTCCAGGTCTAGCTCAATTGCTTTTTTTAGTATCGATGCAGACATGTTGTCGGTTATGAGTTGTTGTTGCTCTGCCAGCCGGTAATTCGATAATTGAGCAATAATTCCATTGATTAATTGCAGCAGGCTGAAAAGTGCCAGGTCGATACCGGTTTGATGCCAGTTTATTCCGTTTTTCTGTGCATGGTCAATAAGGTTTTTGAGCACTATAAGCGAAAGGAGCGGAATTATTGACTGGAGTATTATGAGCAAAAAATTAATAGCTGTAAGCTTTTTCCCTGCCTTGAGAATCAATAAAAAACCCTTTGCACTGTCGGCAAGAAAATCACTAAACCTTTGTTTTTTATTAAAGATATCCCAGAACATAAATACATTTGCAAGATAAGGTAAAGCAGATATTTACTGGTAATTATTATGATTTATTGCTGGTAAATGGAAGGTGAATCTGAATAAATAAGTAATTATGGCTGGAATAAAAAATGCACTTCAATTAGAGCATTTGCTGGTATTCGGGTTCTGTCTGGCAGTTATTGCAGGGCCGGCTATTTCAGCATTGTTTGCCAATGATCTGACTTATTATCCTGATTGTAAAACCTACCTTGGATTAGCCCATTTCGATTTCAACCAGTCTCCGGTTAGAGGTTACCGGGTCATTATTCCGTTTGCAGCCGCTGCCATCAATTATATTTCAGGGGGCATATTTGCGCGGTTATCACCATCTTATTTCAACGGTGATTTTTCATTGGCATTTAGTTTTTTTGTGATTAATTCATTCCTGACAGCATCGGCAGGCCTGTTTATTTACAGGTATTGCAAATCGTTCGGCACCGACAAATTTTCAGCATTGGCAGGCACTCTGGCATTTCTTACCTGCCGGTATACTGCAGCTACTGCTGCCTACCCTCTGGTCGATTCTTTATTTCTGGTAGTGGTAACCATTACTTTACTGGGCATAAAACTCAAAAATACCAGCATGCTTGTTACCGCCATTTTCCTTGGGCCTTTTGCCAAGGAATCTTTTATTTTTATTGCACCGTTAATTTTCTTTTTCAGCCATATACCCAGGCTTAAATTACTGTTCCTCTTTTTACTATCAGGAATCCTGGTATTTTCTTTCAGGTATGGGTTAGATGCCTATACGCTTAAACCCTTTGCCAGTTCATTTCGTGCCGATTTCATGCACATGCATTTACTTAAATATAATATACGTAAACTTTTCAGTTTTTATACCTTGTTCAAAATAATAATGAATATCGGACTTTGGGGATTAGCGCCGTTAATTTGCCTGGGCATAAGGCCGGCATGGGGTAAAGAACTGGTTAAAAGCTTTGATAAATACCTGGTCTGGTTTCTGGTGTCTGTATTATTTCAGATGTTGCTGTCCGGCTCTATGGAACGCATGTTTTACCTTGCTATTCCTTTGATTTGCGTTATTATTGCTTTTTCAATTGCCGAACTAAAAAAAATAATTCAGCTATAATTATAAATCAATAGAAATGAATAAATCTTTATTATCAGATCTGGGTAAATTACTGGAACAATATCCTGAATTAAAAAATACCGCTGTACTGTTTAATGAGGCTGATTTTTCATTGAGCAGCAAAAAAGATGTAATTACAGAACGGAAACCAGGCTCATGGGAAGACGAAACCTCCAGGTGTACGGTAACCAAACCCGGACCTGATATTATAAGAGGCCATTCGTGGAAAGTGGAGGTAAGGAAATCTCCGGTTCATGGTTATGGGGTATTTGCCAAAGAAGCGCTGGAAAAAGATGAGCTGATAGAAGAGGTGGGTATGCTGAAATTGGGCTGGAGGAGAAATTACTTTAATGATCCGGTATTAAATGAATATGTATGGGGAGACCGGTCCTGCAATTGTAAAGAGTGTGAGACCCACGGAAATCTGCTGTACCTTGCTATGGGGCTTGGTTCTTTTTATAACCATTCAGATAACCCAAATACTTCAATTCACGTAGGATTTGCAGAAAGGCTGCAAACAATAAAAGCCAAACGGAATATTGATAAAGATGAAGAAATTTTTATTTCTTATGGTAAGAAGTATTTCCTGATAAGAGATTTTTTAAACACTGTTAAAAAAAATAAAGCAATGACCAAATTCCTTGAGAAAAACAGGCAAGCTCATTGATTCAGCTGCTCATTTCAAGGCCTGTGGAAAACCAGTATTTAGTTCGCTGAAGTATTTTGGATCCTGATTTTCAACTTCATCACGATGCTGGTTTCGGGGCTGATGAATTAATGAATTAGTTTTTAGTCAGGCAGTAGTTTTATACCCATCGAAATATATTTGCTGCTACCAGAAAGCAGTAATAAAAGAATAGCCTGCGGGCCTGCAATAAAATATCTGAAAAGCACAGTTTCTGGCTGGCGCTTATAATTATATTAATTTTGGCAGTGGTGCGGCATTGGTAATGAAATACATTGGGTATCTCCCCGGCTTATACATACATGAACCTAAAAGAAAAAATTAAGTCATTCAGGCATTCGGATCATTTCCATATCCGGCTTATTTATCACCTCCTGAAACCATTATGGGTTATAAGGAGATTTATAACTGATACTTATTACCGTTCGGTGGTTATAACCAGGCTGCAGCACAGAATGAAGTATTACCAGCGCTCTTCATTTACGATGCCCGACAGATATCCGCTGGTTTTTGCTGCATGTGCCCAATACCTGCAGGCCATTGCTCATCCGCGCCTGCTGTCTTTTGGTTGCGCTACCGGTGAAGAGGCTGCCACTCTTGGCAAGTATATGCCTGACGCTGAGATAACAGGCACCGATGTAAATGAATGGTGTATAAAAGCGTGCAAAAATAAATATAGCGATAGCCGGTTCGTATTTTTACTCAGAGATTCGGATGTGTATAATAAATGCAGCGGTTTCGATGCCATTTTCTGTATGGCTGTCTTCCAGCATACAGCAAACAGGCTCAATAAAAACAATGAAACAGCGAGAGGCCTTACTTTCAGCCAGTTTGAAGAAGAAATAAATATACTTGACACCAAGCTCAACCCCGGAGGCTTATTGGTGATAGACAATTGCGATTTCAGTTTTGAAGATACCTCAGTTGCCAGGCAATACAAACCACTTGAATTTATAAATAACCGCATCAGCCGGGCCCGCCCATTATTCGACCCGAATAACCGCAAAATTGCGGAAACCCAGAATAATTACAGGGTATTTGTGAAAGAGGGGAAATGATATAAATAATCGGGGATCCTGTTTTTGGTAACGTGTAATTTATTATAAACGAATTAAGTATACTATTCAACAGAAGTGCTGAACTATTTAGAATTGCACCTGATAGTATTCAATTGTTCACTTTACTCTAAGTCTCATTACCTTTGCCTCAATGAGTGCAATCTTTGGCCTGAGCTATACAGATAATAAGCATGTAACAGACGAGCTGAACCTGATGACCGCTGAACTGAACCATTGGGTGGCAGATGTAAAAAATACCTGGAAGGCCGGCAATTCCGGCATGGGCCATCTTATGCTCTTCAACACGCCTGAATCGCACACTGAACAACTGCCGTTTACTGATGCCCTGTCGCAGCTAACCATTACCGCCGATGCAAGAATTGATAACCGCGATGAATTATTAAGGCTGTTCAACATTTCTGATCCATCAGAAAGGATGATGGCCGACAGCCAGCTTATAATACTGGCCTACAGGAAATATGGTGAAGACTGTGTAAAATACCTGGTGGGCGATTTCGCTTTTGCCATCATGGATGGATTGAATAATAAATGGTTCTGCGCACGCGACCATATGGGCGTAAAACCGTTCTTTTATTATTTCAGGGATAATCTGTTTGCTTTCGCATCCGAAAAAAAAGGGTTGCTGTGCCTGCCGGTCAATAAAGAAATCAATAAGCAATATTTTTATAACCAGACACTTTATCAGCATATTCAGGCGGGGGATACCACATTATACTTTCATATTCACCGGCTGAAACCAGCCCACTGCCTGAGCTTTAATGTGGCAAATAATAAGCTTACTACCAGGCAGTACTGGACACTGGATGCCAGCAGCGAGCTGAAGCTGGCCTGCAAAGATGATTATTTTGAGGGGCTGAGGCAGCATTTTGAAACAGCAGTGCAATGCCGGCTCAGAACCAATTATGCGGTGGGTATAGAGCTGAGCGGTGGCATGGATTCAGCTTCCATTACAGGGGTTGCCAGTCATTTTCTGAAAGGTACCGGCAAGCAGATCTATACCTTTACCAATGCCGATAATGAGGATTCATTGCCCTTTACCACCAAAGGTGCCGGAAGTGAAGTAAAATATGCCGAAGAAGTAATAAGGTTTAACGGCATTGAAAACCCGGTATGGATAGACAGGGATATTTATGATGACCCACTCAAGGTAATTGAACTACTGGAAAAGATTAATGACGGACTGGAAAGATGGCACCTGGCATGGCAATTGCCGATAAAAAAAGCGGCAAGGGAGCGTAATGTGCGCACCATGTTTTCGGGCTTCCCCGGCGACGAAATGGCCACCTACAGGGGCGATTTTTATTTTCTCGATTACCTGGACAACCGAAATTACAGCAAATATTTTAGTGCAAAAAGTAAGTACGGTTTTACAAAATATAAACCATTCTTAAGCCCTGGGGTGGAGTATCTATTCCATAAAATTACCAACCTGCGAAAGCTGAATAAAAATGATGTAAAAACTGTAGCTTTACTTTTCCCGTTTCCAATTCGTTACCGTTCAGGTCGGGGAGATGAGGCATGGGAAGATAATACCTTCAGAGAAAGGTTTAACTCTTACCGCCATTTTCTGAAATACCGGCTTCTGAAAACCCAGGTACCACTACGCATGGAAACCGAAACGCATTATGCAACCTGGTTTGGTATGGAGAACAGATTTCCTATGGCTGATATACGGCTGACACAGTTTTACCTCTCGATGCCCAATGCCCTGAAGTATGAAGGCGAACTGACCCGGACAGCATGGCGTAAAAGTGTGGGTAAATACCTGCCGGCAGAAACGCTGAAACGAGATACAAAAACAGGCATCATGTTTCCATACAGCCATGCACCGGCGGTGTATGAAAACGAAAAAAAGGTTTTTAAATACCTGGTAAATAGTTTTGCCGGCTATAATGCCAGCCAAAAGAATAAAATATTGAATTATTTTAAAGTAAACAGAAACCTGATGAAATACAGTATTTTATTGAGCTGGTTTAAAAAAAATGCTGATAATTTCTGAAATTCCTTATCTTTACAAAAATAATAATCGATGACTTCCGATAAAAATTTACCAGAAGGTGTCAATACGCATGCTGTTAAGAAAGTCTGGACTGCTCCTTATTTTGAAATTATCAGTATGGATAAAATCAAAACAGGAGTTGTAAATGAACATGTTGTAGAAGGTTCAAAAATAGCCTTGGGCAGTGGTAAGTCGTTTTATACCACTTATCAGTCGTAACAGTTTTTCTGTGTGCCTCAAATAAAAGACTATTTTCCTGTTATCACTCCCCTGTATTAAATTATTGATTTTATACTTTAAGCCGCATAAAATTATGCATTGCAATCTTTGATGGCTTTGCGGTCTTGC
>CAIVEH010000062.1 GCA_903904855.1 uncultured Bacteroidota bacterium
ACAATCCGAACAAGATTAAAGGATTAACCGGAAATCACGATCCCAAAGACTTTGCAAATCCTGTCTTTCCTGAAATCCTTAAAATCTTGTTCAGACAATCCGAACAAGATTTAAGGATTAACCGGAAATCACGATCCCAAAGACTTTGCAAATCCTGCCCATCCTGAAATCCTTAAAATCGTGTTCAGACAACACCCCACCCATTAATTTCCCCATTAATATCTCCCAAAACCCATTACAAATACCCACGAATTGGGCACTTGCGAATATCTCAAGGTATTGATAACCTGTATTGCTATTACTATCAGGCATTTATCTCGAAAATATTTTCTATGATAGCCTGTATACGGGCTATGATAGCCCGTATACAGGCTATCATAGAAAGTTGGTTTGCCATATTCAAAATCCCGTCTCAACTTTGTAGCCCGGTATGCAAAATTGTGACGATATAATCATCAAACTACAGCCAGGATACCTGCTTCGGGATATAAGATGCTTTGTTTTGAATGATGGGGTTTGTGCTCTTTCCTTTATATCCATACGCCAAAGCTAAAGCTAAAGCTAAGGCGGCACGTGGTATGCTTTTGTGCACTTTGTGATTAACCTTAGTGTGCTTTGTGGTAAATTTTAATGCACTTATTTATCCCGTGTTTAATATAATAATAAACCATTAACTATTAAAAACAATTAAAACTATGGCTCCAAAACCCACCCAGCAACAATTGGCTAAAGACCTCTATCTCCAGACCGAAAAAACCCAGCAGGAAATAGCCGACATCCTTAATGTAAACCGCCGTACAATTTATTTGTGGGTCAAAAACGGCAAATGGGCCGAAATGAAGAACGCCGCGGCACAAACGCCTTTCACCATGCAAAGCGAAATCCACAATCATTTCTCGGCTATCAACAGGCGCATCAAAGCCCGCGAAGGCGATAACTGCCCCACCATGCAGGAAGTCGAAATGCTGCGCAAACTCCTCAATATGTCGGCCACAATCGATAAGCTCCATACAGGCGCCTATATCGAAGCATTCACGGAATTAACCACCTATATCTACCACAAGGATGTCGATCTGGCACGGAAAGTAACTATCCATGCCGATAATTATGTTAAAGGCCATTTAGGCGATGACAATGATGAGTACAAAAGACACATAGCTGAAAACATTGCACGGGTAGAAAAAAATCTCGAAAATGAGCCCGAACAGGAAGATCCAACATTCACTCCTGATTCAATTACCGAACCACCCTTAACCGATCAGGATCAAACCGAATCCCCGCAATCAATCGAACCAACCCCACCCCAGCCAGCCACCCAAATTATAACTCCAAATGAAAATAACACCCTCTCCTCGATCCCTGTGAGCACTTCTCTAAACAAGACCCGCGTCGGAAATAACACCCTCTCCCTTGGAGAGGGCCGGGGTGAGGTCAACGAGGGCCGGGTCGGAAATAACACCCTCTCCTCTGGAGAGGGCCGGGGTGAGGTCAACAAGAGCCCCGTCGGATATAACACCCTCTCCCTTGGAAGTCAATCCCGATTTTTCATCGGGAAGGGCCGGGGTGAGGTCAACGAGGGCCGGGTCGGAAATAACACCCTCTCCTCTGGAGAGGGCCGGGGTGAGGTCAACGAGGCCCAGGTCGGAAATAACACCCTCTCTTCTGTCCCTGTAAGCACTAGCACAAACAATGGCCGGGGTGAGGCCAACGAGATAAAATGCGATAATAATGGGATAACCCCTGCACCACACAATGACAGCGATAAACAATTGATAAACAATGAATTAAACCAACAAGCTACAACCACCCCTTATCCCATCACTAATTTTTCAAACAATGGGACAACCACTCCGCAGTGGCAAAACCGAAGTTTCATTGATCACCCGGCAAATGAGGTTCTTGGGAAAGGGTAACAGTCGGCTATTTATTGATAATTAGTCATCGTAAAATAAAAAATGCAAACCCGGATTCCTCCAGGTTTGCACTGTAAATTGTAAATTGCCAACTGCCAACTCTTACACCACTCCGGCATCATAAGCCTGCTCGCCATGTATGGCAGCATCGAGGCCGGCAACTTCTTCCTGCTCACCCACTTTTACTTTGGTTACTAAGTTGATGAGGCCAAGCATGGCATAAGTGAATACAAATGCATAAACACATGCACCAACAACTGCTACAACCTGATGGATAAAGAAGGTAGTGCCGCCCAGCATCAGGCCATCGGCGCCAGTTACATTAATTGCCTTAGATGCATAAACACCCAATAAAATAGTACCCAGGCAACCACCAATACCATGTACACCCCATACATCAAGTGCATCGTCCCAGCCCATACGGTTTTTGAGCGATACTGCCAGGTAACAAACTGCCCCGGATGCAATACCTATAATAACTGCCGAGTTAAGCGTAACATAACCCGCTGCAGGCGTAATAGTAGCCAGGCCGGCAACTGCGCCTGTGAGCAGCCCCACAAATTTTGGTTTCTTAACGAGGCTCCACTCAATAGCCAGCCATGTGATTGCGGCAAAAGAGGCGGCCACATCAGTATTGATGAAGGCTTGCCCGGTAATAGCGTCTACATTAAGCTCACTACCAGCATTGAAGCCATACCAGCCAAACCACAACAGCCCTGTACCAATGGCTATCAATGGAATGCTGTTTGGTGGCGATTCACGGTCGCGGCGTTTGCCTACATAAATTACGGAAGCCAGTGCAGCAAAGCCTGCTGTGGCATGAACCACAATACCACCTGCAAAATCACGAACTCCCCATTGAGCCAGCAATCCATTTCCCCAAACCATATGGGCGAACGGATAATAAACCAGCACCTGCCACAACACCAGGAATACCAGGTATGCCTTAAAGGTGATACGGTTAATAAATGCCCCGGTTATAAGCGCCGGTGTGATGATGGCAAACATCATCTGGTAGGCGAAGAATACAAATTCGGGCATTTTATTAGGGCTGTCACTCACGAAAACTGAATTGAGGTCAACCCCATTAAGAAAGCATTTATGGAAATCGCCGATAAGGCCCCCCATTTCATTACCACTGAAACATAACGAATACCCGCAGACATACCACAAAATAGTAGTGATACCCATAGATACAAAACTCTGGATCATAATACCCAGGATGTTGCGTTTGCCCGCAAGGCCGCCGTAAAAGAAGGCGAGGCCGGGGGTCATTAACATTACGAGGCTTGTGGCGAGGAGCATAAAGCCCGTGGAGCCGGTATCGAAGTTTGCCATTTTAAGAAAACAGTTAAAGGTTAAAAAAAGTCTTTAGTATTTAGTCGATAGTCTTAAGTAGAAAAATCGAAAATATATTTATGCCAATACACCAATCCCTAATTCCAAATTCACTCCTTCCTGGTCAGGAAACTTTTCAGTAAATCGAAGGTTACCCCGCCATTTACCATTATTTCATAACGAGCATTCTGCCCAATACCATTATGCATATATATATACTGATCTTTGTCCATTTTCAAATATCTGTTTTCTAGTCTGATATAGGAGCCTTCGGTAGGCTTGAATTCAAACCCTGCTGTTGCGCCCCATAGCTTATAACCTGTTTTAGTTCCGGAATGATCTGTAATAACTGGTGATACTATGCCATCAGGGTCGGTGAAAAATTCGCCCCGGCAATAAATGGCACAGCGTTTGGCTGCCTGATACCTGGCCGTTGCCAGTGCGCTGAACATGGATGCATTACTCTTATAGGTGGCTATATCTGAATTTTGCTGCACGAAATAATCTGCTCCCAGTTGTAATTTCAATTTTTTGCCTGTGTAGTTTATGAAAACATTATTGGCTATGCGCAGATGAGGATCGCCGGCAATATCGGCAGGGGTATCATCGCCAATATAATTAGTGTAGCCAAGACCAACCTTATCGTTTACATTATAGGTAATACCTATTCCGAACGACTTTTTGTTGTTGTTATCTACAAACATGGTGTAGCCATTGAGCAGGAAGAGGTTGATCTCTAATTTTGGTGTTGGGTCAAAATTGAGTTTTACGCCGCTCTCAAAGGCTGTTTCGTAAAAAGTACCTACAGCAATAGAACTAGTGAAATTTTCAACAGGCAATAAAAACTCTGTACCGAAGTGCGTTCTGAAAAAGCCGGCATCTATCCATAATTTACTGTAAACCTTAAATCCTACATGTGCTTCCATTATGTTGTTGTACGGAGCAGGAGCCCAGGTGCAACTGATAAAGTCTCCAAAGCCAAAAACTGCGGCAGCTCTTACCTTCTCGGCATTATACAGAAACGATAACTGCGCAATATTGAGCGAAGGGGTATTGGATTTTGGAGAAGTATTGGGGAACTGCTGAAATTTATTGGGACCTAGCGAGTCAGTATAATAAGCATAATACGCATCGGCATAGCCTGTGATGGAAAATGTAGAAATGGTATCTATTTTTTGAGCGCCAGACTTATTTACAAGAAAAAAACAACAGATGATCAGAATGGCCGGGAAACTTATTTTTGATACTAACTTCATTTTGAGGATTTGACTATAACAAACCTAAAAAGAAAGTTGATAAAAGTCAAGCGGGAAGACTAATTTATTTTATCATGACTGCCATAATACTATAAATCAAAAAAAGGAATCCGGAGTCTTTTATATGTCCGGATTATCTGAGGTCTTAATAATCAGGTACTAATTTGAATTTAGCATCCCAAAACCGGTCTATTACGCAGATCTTGGCCCAAGTTCTATTACTTCACATTGTCGCATATCCTTGCCATCTATCACAAACCGGATGAGTGTGCGCACCTTATGCCATCCCTGCCGTCCTGCAGCACCTGGATTCATATGCAGGCACTTAATTTTGTCATCATAGATCACTTTAAGGATATGCGAGTGCCCCGTGATGAACAATTGCGGAGGATCGGAGAAAAGTTCAGTTCTTATAGCAGGAGCATAGTGGCCCGGGTAGCCGCCAATGTGCACCATAAACACATTCACCTCCTCGCAGGTAAACTTTAATTTCTCAGGATATTCCAGCCGAATATCATTGCCGTCAATATTGCCATAAACGCCCCTGAGTGGTTTGAAGGATTTTAGCTTATCAGAAATTTCCGCAGTCCCGAAATCACCGGCATGCCATATCTCATCGCATTTATCGAAATGATGAAACACCGCCTCGTCGAGGTAGTTGTGGGTATCTGACAGGAGGCCTATGCGGGTCATTTTTTTATTGGTAAGTCGAAAGACGTTAGTCTTAAGTAAATTTTTACGATGCCATTTCTATCTCCCTGCTATAATGCTCCTCAACCTCATTCAATATATCCCCGATTTCCACCAGATTTTCGGTCATTACCAGCCGGGTACGGTATTCCTTTACATGGCTTAGCCCCTTGAGGTAGCTGGAGTAGTGGCGGCGCATTTCGAGTATACCCAATTTTTCGCCCTTCCAGTTTACAGAGCCATATAGGTGCTTGCGGCAGGCCTGCAGCCTTTCGGCAAGAGTAGGAGGGGGCAGCGTTTCACCGGTATTTATATAATGTTTTATTTCGCGGAAGATCCATGGATAGCCTATTGCAGCGCGGCCTATCATTATGCCATCCACTCCATACCTGTTTTTATATTCCAGGGCCTTTTGAGGGGTATCAATATCCCCGTTTCCGAAGATAGGAATATGTATGCGGGGGTTCTCTTTTATTTTACCGATTAATGTCCAGTCGGCTTGGCCCTTATAGAGTTGCTGTCGGGTACGCCCGTGAATGGATATAGCTTTCACGCCTATATCCTGCATACGCTCGGCCACTTCTTCAATATTTCGGGTATTCTGGTCCCACCCCAGGCGGGTTTTTATTGTTACAGGCAGGGTAGTAGAGCGGATACATGCTTTTGTCAGGCGTACCATCAGTTCAATATCCTTAAGCACAGCAGCGCCAGCCCCTTTACAAACAACCTTCTTTACCGGGCATCCGAAATTGATATCAAGCAGATCAGGGTTGGTGGTATCTACAATTTTAGCGCTCAAGGCCATTGCCTCTTCATCGCCGCCGAATATCTGGATACCAATGGGTTTTTCGTAATCAAAAATATCCAGTTTCTGCCGGCTCTTCATGGCATCGCGGATCAACCCTTCAGAAGAGATAAACTCTGTGTACATCAGGTCAGCACCATAATCCTTGCAAACAGCCCTGAACGGCGGGTCACTTACATCTTCCATCGGCGCAAGCAGCAGCGGGAAATCCCACAACTCTATGTTATCTATTTTTACCATTTAAAGGGTGCAAAGGTACGGGGTTTGGGGGAGTAGTTGATAAGTTGATAAGTTGAATTCTTTATTCCTTCCCGCTCACCCCCTTAAACTGGTGATGTGTTTCCTTAAACAATACATTGAAAGTAGTCAGCGAACCGTAGATGGCGGTTATATACTGCTGCAGGTCTACCTTTTCGTCATCGGTCATCACCTTATTGGCGTTGATCTTCTGTTCCATTACGCGCAGCCTGTCGCGCACCATTACTATTTTATGGAAGAAGGTATCAATAGGCACTTCTTTCGATGCCAGGGTAGGATCGCCGGGCTTAAGTATCATCATACCGCGTTTCCAACGGGGGCCTATTGGCACCAGTTGCATATCGTGGAGCCTGCGGTCAAGTATGTTACTGAGTGCTTCTTCTATATCAGCTATAGTAATGACTCCCGGAGTAGACGATCCTTCCACTTCTTCAAGTGTTTTCATATCCGGATAGTCCTTGCTAATGCTTTTTGTGCCCTGCTGCGATTTGAACCAGATGGTGTAAAACTCTGATGCTGTATCTACTATTACGCCCTTTCCAAAATGCTGGTGGTCTATGCGGGATCCTATGCCTAGTTGTGTGCTCATTATGGTATTTATTGAGGTTGAATTATCTTTATAAAATCGCTCTAAATTACTAATAATAATCGTTATGAGAATTTTCGAAAAATCTTTAGTTCTACTTGCTGTTATAGGCGTTGCAATGAACCTGCTATTAATACCAGGTGGCACATTCTTTACGATGTTGGCTGTTTTAGTTTTAAGCCTGTTTTATATTTTTTTTGGATTCTTGCTGTTTAATGAAATCAAACTAGTCAAAGTATTTTCTGCAAGCTCTTATTCTGCGATTCCAAAGTATCATATTCTCGGAGCATTTTTGAGCGGGATTGTAATTTCGATTGCATGCATCGGGGCCCTTTTTGGAATCGAAATATGGGCAGGGTCAAAAATTATTCTATTGTGTTGTGTTATTATTTGCCTGCCATTGTTAGTTATAGTTTTAATGAAACAATCAGCAAAATACAAGCGATATTATACCGGCATTTTGTTGCGCTTAATTGTTACTGGCGGCTTATGCCTGCTGTTATTTGCCTTCCCGGAACATTACCTGGTAGAAATTAAATTCCGGAAATACCCTCAGTATATCAGGCTCCTGAAAGAATCGGGCAATAACCCAAACAACGAAAAGTTAAGAGACAGCCTATTGGAGGAACGAAATAAAATGCATATTTACTGAGTGATTAAATAAGAATAGAAACAATTACTTCCAATCCCCCAGCAACCGCCTTATAGCAATTACCTCACCAATATGGTAGCTGTTATGATCAGCTATCAGCAGAGCTTCCCGCAGCAGGTTTTGTCCTTCGCCATGCGCAAATGGTTTATATAAATCAACTTCCGGATCATCGAGCAGCGATATAAATGCTTCCCTGTCTTTTTTAATTTGGATGATGCAGTTTTTCCAGGCGTCTTCATCCTTTGGAGCTGATTCTTTTGGCCAGTAGCCTTCCGGCCATTTGGGCGAAACATGCCTTGGGTTATGCGAAAACTCCAGTATATCCCATTGGGCTATACGTATATGCTCAGCAATCTGCCATATGCTATAGGGGAGCTTATCGGGAACAATGCCGCGTATATTTTCAGGTATGTCTTTGAATGCATTATTCAGCGACACATGCGCATTGCCTGCCAGCAAAAGGTCTTTGAGTTGTTTGATGACTTCTTTTGTGTTTCCGGTGTTCATACAATAAATTCATTTTAAACAAAGGGAGTGAGCTATTATCATCCAGTGAACGAAAAGTTTACCACAAAGGCCACAAGGGTTACCACAAGGTACACTAATTGTAAGTTCTAAAGATCATATCTGGTTCAGAAAAGGGCACAAAGCCGTTCGAACATTTATAAAGTTCCATTGATGATTCTTTTTATTCCGTCTTTGAAAAGTACCGTATTGAAATTTATCAATAAGCCCAGTTTGATCCCGGATAATTTCAGATAAGTGATGATTTGTGCACGGTGCAAATCACTCAGTTCTTCAACTGATTTTAATTCAACTATCAGCTTGTTTTCTATTTTCAGGTCTATTCTGAACCCTGAATCAAGTTTCAAGTCTTCATAGATAAGCGGGAGTATAATTTGTCGGTCAACATTTAAATTCTGTTTTCGAAGCTCGTAGTCCAAACAAGCTTCATAGGCACTCTCCAGCAGGCCGGGACCAAGTACTTTGTGAACTTTCAGTCCTGCATTAAATACAATTTTAGCTATTTCATTTTCGCTCATAAAATATTCTTTTTAGTGTGCTTTGTGAAAAACTTGGTGTCCTTTGTGGTAAAATATTGTCGAAACAAGTTAAAATAAAATGGTGGTTTATCAGAAAACTACAGATTGTTTCTATTTTTACCCGGTAATGGCTAAGAAAAAAACAGCAGAGGTTAAGAAAAAGAAATCGTCGGGCATCCGGAGGTTTTTCAGGTTTGTATTCCGGTTTATCCTGATAATGTTTATATCCTCACTGCTCTATGTAGTATTGTGTATATGGCTATTGCCACCCGTTACCCTGACCCAGCTGGGCGGGCTGTTTGGCGGTTATGGCCTGAAGCGGAGCTATGTTAGCTATAGCGATATTTCGCGCAATGTGAAGCTGGCTGCCATTGCCAGCGAAGACCAGTTGTTTCCGGAGCATGGCGGCTTCGACTGGAAGGCCATTGATAAAAGCCTCAACAATCCGCATCACAAGAAGCGCGTGCCTGCCGGTGGCGGTGCGAGTACCATCAGCCAGCAAACGGCAAAGAATGTATTTCTGTGGCAGGGCAGCGGGTGGGGCAGATATGTGCGCAAAGCCCCCGAGTTTTATTTCACCCAGCTCATAGAGTGGACCTGGGGCAAGCGCCGCATCATGGATGTATACCTGAATGTGATAGAAATGGGCCCCGGCATTTTTGGTATTGAATCTGCATCGCAAAAATACTTCCACAAGCACGCCAAAAACCTCACCCGTGGTGAGGCTGCCATGATCATAGCCTGCCTGCCCAATCCCAAAGAGTATACAGTAGTACCTATGAGTTCTAAAGTGCGCTGGCGCACTGCACACATACTGGAGCAGATGGACAACCTGGAGGGAGATGAGGATGTGGAGGCAGTGATAAAAACGCCTTAATGTCTATTTTAACCCCCTGCTCTTCAGGTACTCAGTAAAATAACCGTCTTCCTCATCCCTGGTATATCGTATCAACTTTAATCCTCTGGTTTCATCTTTTTCTATACCCTTGCCTTCATAGATCAGAATGCCCAGGTAGCCATCATTTAGTGTTGCTGAGTCCATCACTGCTTCGTGGTACCACCTGGTGGCTTCTTTTTCATCTCTTTGAGTGCCATATCCTTTATCATACATCAGCCCGGTAAAGAACTTGCCAGTTGCGCTTCCCTCTTCCGCAGATTTTTTGAAATATCTGAATGCGTTGGCGTTGTCTTTTGTCACACCTATTCCTTTGAAATAAAACCTGCCTGCATTATACAAGCCATCATAATCATCATCTGCTTTAATATACCACTTCAATGCTTCGGCAAAATCGGGTGATACCCCTATTGCTTTTTCATAACACTGGCCAAGCGCATTCATGCACCTCTTGTCATTCAATTCTGCGCCTTTACGAAACCATTTATAGGCTAATGCATAATCTTTTTTCCGGCCTTGCCCCATCCGATACATCTCGCCGAGGTAATAATCTGCGTTGCCATAGTCCGGCTCACTTGCTTTAAGAAACAAATTATAGGCTATTGTATAGTTGGCAGGTACCCCTAAACCCAGGTAATACATATGACCCAGAGAAGATTGGGCAGGTGCATAATCCTGATCGGCCGCCTTTTTGTAACAGCTTACGGCTACCGGAAAATCCGTTTTTACACCTTGACCCATAAAATACATATCACCTAATTTTAAAAGCCCTTCTGTATCATTTTGCGCTGCAGACTTTCTGTACCACTTCAATGCAGAATCATAATTCACAGGTACACCAGTTCCATCCAAATAAATATCACCTAACGCATTAATTGCATCAATATCATCGTTTTCAGCGGCATTGCTAAACCATTTCCTGGATTCAGTATAATTTTTTTTCGTCTTTTCGCCATTCTGGTAAATAAATCCAAGATCCACCTTTGCCGGGCTCCAATCGGCAGAATCAGCTGCTCTTAATAACCATTTTAAATATTCCTTGTTGTTCTTTTTTACACCATATCCGTTTTCATACATATAGGCCAGGTGCATTATAGAATATGGGTCATTTTGTAAGGCAGCTTTCATATACCATTTGATGGCTTCGGTAGTATCTTTTCTAATTCCTCTACCCGACAAATACATATAGCCTAATCTTTCCTGGCCTCTGGGATAACCTTTATCTGCCGCTTTTTTGTACCAATTAATGGCTTCGACGTATTTCTGAGGATCACTACTGACTTTACTGTAATTGTTTCCTAATTCTATCATTGCGTTAAAATCATCCAGGTCTGCTGATTTACGAAACCATTTTAAAGCTTCAATTGTATCAATAGGGACTTCCCATCCACTTTCGCATAGATACCCCATGTAGAGCATACATATGGCATCGTTAATTGCTATTCCTTTTTTGATCCATTCATATGCATCTTTATGGTTAATATGTGAGGAACCAAGATAAATTCCCGCCAGATTTATAATTGCACTAGAGGAATTTTGTTCCGCAGACTTAATCAGCCATTTTATGCCTTCCTTAAAAGTGCTATCATCTTCAGTTAATTTGATCCCTAAATTATTTTCGGCAATTGAGTCTCCCTGGATGGCTGCTTTTTCATACCACTTCATTGCTTCTGCTTCATCACAAGTTACTCCAAAGCCATATTCATACATTAAGCCCAAATTTCTTTCTGCTACCACATAACCCTGGTCAGCAGCCTTTCTATACCAGCTCACCGATTCTTTATAATTTTTAGGTCCACCATTGCCATTATAGGTCATTTCACCAAGGTTATTTTGTGCAAATGCATTTCCCTTTGCTGCAGCTTTGCGGAACCAGATTAAGGACTGTTTAAAATCAATCCTTGTTCCCAGTCCGTTTCTGTATCGCAATCCCAGGCTGTCCATTGCGGCTATATCGCCTTTTTTTGCCGCATTGAGGAAACTTTGAATAGTTTGCTGGGCATAAATTATCTGTGGGCAGCTTAACTGGCCCATAAGGAGCAGGAATATCAGGCACTTCTTCATTGGTTGAATGAAAATAGTAAAATGTATTGAAAACATGATAATTTTATATTGCTGGTTCTGTTTTTAACTCCAGGCATGATTTTGCCTTGTATAATCTTATTACTAATCTTTTTCCCAAAACAAATTCCTTTTACCCACAATTAATTTTTAACTTACCTGCTGATAGCTTTTTGTAACTTATAGTCTATGTCATCATAGCCGTACGCAAAAAGTTTTTAAATTTGTATAATGCCACCAAAAAATACTACCAGACATATTGCTGTTGCCGGAAACATAGGCTCCGGAAAAACTACCTTAACCGGCTTGCTGGCCAAACAATTCAAGTGGCTGCCACACTATGAAGATGTGGACCATAACCCTTACCTGGTCGACTTTTATGAAGATATGCCCCGCTGGTCGTTCAACCTGCAGATATACTTCCTGAACCATCGTATCAAGAACCTGATTGAAATTCGTGGTGGCAAAGAAACCGTGATCCAGGACCGCACCATTTATGAAGATGCTTACATCTTTGCCCCCAACCTGTTTGATATGGGCCTGATGACCAAAAGAGACTTCGAGAATTATACCTCATTCTTCGAAAACCTCAAAGCCCTAATCCAGCCGCCCGATCTGCTTATTTACCTCAAGGCTTCCATACCTGCGCTGGTAGACCAGATTCAGAAACGCGGCAGGGATTATGAAGAAAATATAAGGCTCGATTACCTTAAGCGCCTCAATGGCTTCTACAACAAATGGATTGATAACTATAAAGATGGCCCCCTGCTGGTAATAGATGTAGACAACTGCAACTTTGCCGACAAAGAAGAAGACCTGGCCGATGTGGTGAATAAAATAGATGCCCAGCTGCATGGGTTATTCAGCAAGAAATAATTTCTGGTATCTCCCTAAACTGTGCCATACTTTAAAGGAGTGGCAAAGCTATGCTCAATATATCCTACAGCTCAAAAGTGTGGCACAACTATTTAACTGAATCATGTATTTATTGATTTTATTGTTAGTACTGATGAATTACCGATATTGCATCAGTTTTATTATTGAGCCATGCATCTGCCAAAACTTCTTTTTGTCTTAATTTTACTATGTTTGCCGGCATGGTTATTTGCCGGGGTACTGAAGGGCAGGGTGGTAGATTATAAGGGCGCCAGGTTGCCATTTGCTACAATATATATTGAAGGTACCACCATAGGCGTTAATGCCAATGGTAACGGCGATTATGAACTCAATGTAGCTCCGGGCCTCTATAAAGTTCTCTGCCAGTATATCGGTTACGAACAAACTACTTTCAATTTGTCTGTTACCGGTAACGAAACCATCGAACACCAGTTCGTATTAAAGGGTCAGAACCTGGAGATGAAGGAGGTAGTTATCCATTCCGATGCCGAAGACCCTGCTTACGAAATTATTCGAAATGCCATACGGCGGCGGGAATTTCATCTGAAACAGGTACAGTCTTTCCAGACAGATATTTACCTTAAAGGCGGTATGAGATCAAGAAAAATGCCCAAAAAGTTCATGGGGCAGAAGACAACCGATGAAACCGATATTGTGGATAGTGTGGGTAGAGGGGTATTATTCCTCAGTGAAGAAGATGCTTCTTATTATGCCGAAGGCAATAAGAAAAAAACAGTGATCCATTCAGTGCATCAGAGTGGTAGCCCCAATGGCCTTGGTTTTTCAAAGTTTCCCAGTGTAATGACTTTCTATGAAAATAATGTAAACGTTTTTAGCGGCGAATCAAGAGGCTTTCTATCGCCTGTTGGCGACAATGCTTTGTTTTATTACAAGTACAGACTGGAGGGCCAGTTTCAGGAACAGGGCCATACTGTATATAAAATAAAGGTAACCGCAAAGAGGGCCTATGAACCATGTTTTAATGGTGAAATTTATATTGTAGATCAGGACTGGGCCATACACAGCCTTAATATGGTTCTCGCTAAAAAAAGCGGAATGGATATTGTTGATACGCTTAAAGTAGACCAGTTATTTTTGCCATTGCAGAAAGATGTCTGGGTTATAAAGAGCCAGGTGCTCTACTTTACGGTAAATATTTTCGGGTTCGATGTAACGGCAAGTGGTGTTACCGTTTATAATAATCAGAAAGTAAATCAGCCAATTCCCGACTCCATTTTTGCCGATAAGATCACAAGCGCATATGATAAAACAGCCAACAAAAAAGATACCACATACTGGAAAGACAACCGGCCTATACCCCTTGAAAAAGATGAATCCAGAGATTTTATAGCCAAGGACAGTTTGAGGCTAAAGGTAGCAAGCCCTGAATTTGCCGATTCAATTCGCAGGAAGAGGAATGCATTCAAGCCATTAGGTTTTTTGGTAAGTGGATATACTTATACTACAAAAAAGAATAAAAATGTTTTCAGTACAAATTCTGTTCTTGTAGGCCTTGGCAGTGATAATATGGTGAACTTCAATACAATTGAAGGTTTTAATGTAGTTCCGCAAATAGGCTGCAGGCATATGATTGATACAGGTAAATATCTGAATGTCGAATCAATATTCCGTTATGGGTTCAGCAACACTCATTTTGATGTTGCTGGCAGGGTGTATTATGTTACCCGCGACAGGACGTTCCTCAACCGGGCATGGACTATTGGTATAGAAGGTGGGAAATATGTATTCCAATACAACCCTGATAACCCAGTGCTTCCTTTTCTCAATACGTATACTGCCTTGTTTTATCGCGATAATGACCTGAAACTTTATGAGCGCTACGAGGCTACCGCCTATCTGGGCCGCAATTACGGCAACGGATTAACCTGGTATGTAAAACCATCATACCAGCAGCGGCTGCCATTGAACAACACCTCGTTTTATAGTATATGGCCCGGCAGTTTCAGTGGTTACAGATCCAATAGTCCTGTGAATTTAGTTAATACAGCAACTGCCTGGGAGCAACATGATGCTGCCCTTATCACCGCCTCTGTTTCCTATAAACCGGGATTTACCTACACCCAGTATCCCGATTACAAAGTAGCAAACGGCAGTGACTGGCCGAGGTTTACTCTTTTTTATGAAAAAGGAATACCAGGTATCATCAACAGTGTTTCTAATTTTGATAAATGGCGTTTCTCCGTGCAGGATGAGTTTAGTATGAAGCTTATCGGATTGGTTAAATATCATTTTGCAGTAGGAGGGTTCCTAAACAGCGCTTATGTTTCTATACCCGATCTTATGCAACTTTATGGCAACAGAGGTATAGGTTATGCAGCGACATACCTCCAGAGTTTTCAGTTTGCTCAGTACTATGAATGGAGTAATAAAGAGCCCCTTTATGGAGAAGCCCACCTGGAATATCATTTGAGAGGCTTGCTGAGCAATAAGCTGCCGTTGTTGCGGCAGGCAAGGTTTTATCTTTTGTTTGGCGGCAATGCATTTTATGCCAGCAGCACAGATTATTATACCGAGGCATTTGTGGGTTTGGATAATATAGGGTATAAGCTCGGAAGGTTGCTCAGGCTTGATTTTGTTCAGTCTTGGGATAGCCATAAAGGACATAATTCTGGTATCAGATTCGGGCTTGGACTGCCTGGAATGCCAGCACAAAAAAACTATCCGATGCATGGCGAATGGTAGTGTACTGGTCGTTCAGGTTATTGTGGTCCGTATTGTCTGAGGCGGCTGAATTATGGCTGATTAGTAAAAAAATAACATAAAGTAGTATATTTATAGCCGCAATTCTGTTGCTTCGTTAAAATTTTCTCTCATGAGGGTCATTTTTTTGCTTTTGTTTCTCGCATTTTATCAAAATGCCCATGCTCAGGATTTTTGCAATCTGCTGAAAAAGGAAGTATCTCCCGACCATACGGTCTATGATTATGCCTCGCCTTTCGACCCTAACGAACCGCCCGCAGTGCGTGTTTCAAGAAGCTATGGCACCAACCCGGATTATGTTACTGATAATTTTTTTATTATTTTCCAGATGATAAATCCATTGGAATCAATCTACCGGAAAACAGATACCGGTGATATTGAAAAAGAAGAGGTGAAGCTGATAGTGGAATTTGAAGACAAATCAAAGTATGTTGATGATACAATTAAAATCACCCACGATTATACCAATGATCGTATGCATGCCATCCGGACAGTTTTTTATTCACTGAATGAAAAGTCCATCAAAGAATTTGCAACAAAAAAAATAGTAAAATTCAGCCTTGCAGGTTATGCCGAGACAGTTCCTGCCGACAGCGCCAATGCTATTCAGCATTATGTACAGTGCCTTAAAGATGTGAAGAAAGACTAACAGTTCCAATCACGCTAATCTTCCAGTCAATATGAAACCATTATTTTACTATCTTTGGGAGCCATGGATATAGCCCATCTGCTGATATATATATTAGGATGTATTCTGCTAATCGGTTTTTTTGCCGGTACAGAAATTGCCTTTATTTCAGCCAATAAGCTGAATATTGAACTCCGTAAAAAACAAGGTAAGTTCTCCGGTCAGATATTGGCCCGTTTTATGGAGAATCCTTCTGAGTTTATTGGTACCAGCCTGGTTGGTGTAAATGTGTTTGTAGTCATTTATGGTCTGCTTGCTTCTACCTTGACCACCGATTTGTTGCATCATTACCACATTATCATTAATGGTGAAAAAGCTGGAGAACCCTGGATGCTACATCCGTTATATTCGGTATCCGAATATACCAAGCTTATTGTCGATACATTTCTTGCTACACTCATCATTCTTATTTTTGCAGAGTTTCTTCCCAAAGCAATCTTCAGATCCAAGGCAGAGACAGTACTCACAATATTCAGCGTCCCAATGCTGTTTATGTACTGGATATTTTACCCGGTTGCAAAGATTTTTGTATCTATTTCCGAATTTATTCTGAAGTACCTTTTCAATGTTCGTATCAAGGAGAAAAAACAGATTTTTAACCGGGTAGATCTGGAGCTGCTGGTAAAACAGACTATGCATGGGCATGAAAATGAAACCAGTGAGGTGAATGCGGAATTATTTGAAAATGCCCTGTACCTGGTAAATGTGCGCATACGTAAATGCATGGTTCCGCGTAATGAAATTGAGGCAATAGAAGCATCATCTAATCTGACCGAAACCCGGAAGAAATTCATTGATACCAAGTTGTCCAAGATTATTGTGTATGAAGACACCATTGATAATATCATAGGTTATATTCATCATCTGGATTTGAACCGCCGCCCCACAACATTGAAAGAGATTATGCATACCATTACTCCTGTGCCCGAAGCTATGAGTGCAGTCGACCTCATGAACAGGTTCACAAAGGAGCGCAAAAGCATAGCATGGGTAATTGATGAGTTTGGTGGCACTGCAGGCATTGTAACGATGGAGGATGTGCTGGAAGAAATCTTTGGAGATATCAATGATGAGTATGATGAGCAGGAATTTGTAGAGAAGCAACTGTCGGAGAACGAATATATATTCTCAGGACGGCTGGAATTGGATTACCTGAACGAAAAATACGGATTTATTTTCCCTACCGATGAATCGGAAACCTTATCGGGCTATATCATTACCGAGCACGATACCATACCCAAAATCAAGGAACGGATTATTCTGGGTAAGTATGAATTTGATGTGTTGCTGGTAACAGATACACGTATAGAAACAGTGAAAATGAAGATATTGAAATGAGTTTTTAGTCGTAAGTCTAAATTCGTAAGTCTAAAGTTTAGTAAATGTAAAGAGTGCAGACTCTCTAAATTAGCCATTAATAATTGATAATAAACCATTTATATTATGCCAGTACAGCGCCCGTTTAATCTCAGCAAGTGGATAGAAGATAACCGCCATTTATTAAAGCCACCGGTGGGTAATCAATGTGTGTATAAAGAAGCCGATGACTTTATTGTAATGATAGTAGGTGGCCCCAACAGCCGCAAAGATTTTCATTACAATGAAGGAGAGGAACTTTTTTACCAGTTGGAGGGCGATGTTGTGGTAAGGATTCAGGAAGATGGCAAGATTGTAGATATACCTATAAAGCAGGGAGATATGTTTCTGTTGCCCGGGCGCACGCCCCATTCACCTCAGCGCGGCGTAAATACGGTAGGCCTGGTACTGGAAATTAAGCGTAAAACACAGGAGCTGGATGGCTTTATGTGGTTTTGCGAAAACTGCCACGAAAAGCTTTACGAAGAGTTTGCACACGTCAGCGATATAGTAGCCCAGTTGCCACCTATTATGCAGGGTTTCTATAATGATGAAGATAAACGTACCTGCAAAAAATGCGGAGCAGTTATGCAGCCGCCGAAATAAAAGTTAGTTGACTTAAACAAAAAAATCCTGGTTCACCATGGCATATAAATACGATGTTTTCCTGAGCTACTATCGAAGTGATGAGAATCACGCTAACTGGGTTGACAATACTTTCTATTCTTTGTTCAAAACCTTTCTTTCGGATGCACTGAACAAAAAAGTGGAAGTATTCAAAGATACCAATGATATATTGAGTGGTCAGGAGTGGAATATGAAAATCAGGGAAGGCTTGATACATTCGAAGATTATGATCCCGATTTTTTCACCTGGTTATTTCAGGTCAGAGTGGTGTAAGAAGGAACTTGCAGTGATGGATTATCGGCAGATAAGTTGCGGTTATATGTCTGCTGCAAATCCGGATGGTATTGTTGTTCCTATGCGGGTGCGGGATGGTGAGTTTTTTCCTGGGTCAGTGACATCGCGAATGCAAATCCGTGATTTTAACGACTGTTTCCGGGTGGGAATAGAAATTAATAAGCCTCCTATATTTTATAAGTTCCAGGATCAACTTGATTCCTGGGTAAAAGATGTAGCATATGCTTATAATAAAGCACCAGATTGGAACGATGATTGGAAGCAAGATCGGTGGATTAATGATGCATGGGTGAATTTGAATAGATTTGACACAATAAAAAACAACGCTGCACCTACTTTATGAGCCAGGTTATAACATTCTATTCATATAAAGGAGGAGTCGGCAGGACGATGGCGCTTGCGAATGTAGCAGTGCTGCTTGCCCGTTGGGGGCACAAGGTTTTAGTTGTGGATTGGGATTTAGAAGCGCCCGGTATGGAACATTTTTATAAGGGCTACATAGATCTAGATGATGTGAAAATAAAGCCAGGAGTAGTTGATCTTTTGACGATTGAAGAAAATGTGGCTTATGAAGATTGTATAATAGTAAGTAATACCTCTCTATCAGACCAGCCGATACATATCATTTCATCGGGAAAAAGAGACGAAGACTATTTTAAGAAAGTCAGGAATTTCAATGTTGACGAGTTTTATGTAAAAGGAGGGGGGGATGTTATAGAGCGTCTGCGGGAAAAATGGATTGCAAATTATGATTTTGTTCTAGTAGACAGCAGAACGGGTGTGACTGAGATTGGAGGAATTTGTACAATCCAATTACCAGATATTGTAGTTAGTTTATTTACAGCTACTGACCATGGGTTTGAAGGTGCTCTAGATATTATGAAAAGGGCTGGAAATGCTCAACAAAGGCTACCATATGATCGACAAAAATTGATTTTTTTGCCAATCCCATCTAGGTTTGAAACCACAACTGAATTTGAGCTTTCTCAAGAATGGTTAAGAAAATTTGCTACTCGTTTGGAGCCTTATTATAATGACTGGTTACCAACAAATATTGATAAGAAAGAGTTTCTTGAGCTTACAAAGATTCCGTATATACCATACTTTAGTTTTGGAGAAAAACTACCAGTTATTGAGCAAGGTGTGAAAGATCCTTCAGGGCTTGGTTATGCATTTGAAAACTTGGCATTATTGTTGGCAAGTGGCTTAGATGGTATTGATAGATTCTTAAATGAGCGGCTCACCGCAATTGAACGTGTAAATAAAAACAAACTTTCTAATAGTTCTCTAGAGGACAAATTTAGGAAATTAAAACAAGATTTGAATTTAGACAAAGATTTCGATCGCACTACTGGTGTCATAAATTGTATTCAATCAGTCTTTATCCCCATTTATAATAAACTCCTTTTGCACTTACCCGCATTTGATGATTTTTTTCAAACTTCAAAAAAGAATTTATCGGTAGGTACGAATGATAATCGATCTTTTGAAATTTTGATAACAGACAGTGAATTATTAAGAAAGGAGATTATAGTTCATGCCTCTGTAATGAGAAATATTATGTTTCAAGTGACTTTTACAGGCTTAAAAAATCACAATAATCCCCAAAGCTCCGAATACCTAAATTTTCAGATAAATTTTAGAGAAACTTTATATACAGTTACAGGCTCTGGGCTTAATATGAAAAAGACTTATAATGAATATATTTCTGAAGCCATTTTGCAGAATGCAGCGGATTCAATTGTTGATAGTACATTGGAGTCAATTAGGCATATGGCAAATAGATAACTACTTTTTCTTCATCCCGGGATACTTCATTTTCAACCCCTTCAGTGTATCCTGAATAGTTTTGGCCACCAGGTATGATTTATACCAGTTCTGGTCGGCAGGAATGATATGCCAGGGTGCTTCGTTGCAGTGTTCGAATACTTCTTCATAGTATTTCATGTACGTATCCCATAGTTTAGATTCGTTGAAATCTTCCGGGCTGTATTTCCACATCTTTTCCGGCTTTTTGAGTCGCTCGTTCAGCCTTTCAAGTTGTTCTTTATGCGATACATGCAGGTAGAATTTCAGGATCTGGGTATTATTGTGGGTTATAAGCAATTTTTCAAAATCATTAATTGCTTTCATCCTCTTTTTGGCAATGTCATCGTCTATCAGCTCATGCACCCTGGTTACTAACACATCCTCATAATGCGACCTGTTGAAAATATGAATCATGCCTTTTGCCGGAACCTCCTTATGTATACGCCAAAGGAAATCATGCGACAATTCTTCTTCAGTAGGCTCTTTGAATGAGGTTACATTAACACCCTGTGGATTCATGCTGGTAAAAACATCCCGTGTTAATCCATCCTTTCCGCTGGCATCCATGCCTTGTATTATAATGAGTAAGCTGAATTTGCCTTCGGCATAGAGCAGGTTTTGCAATTCATCCAGATCCAGCAGAATTTTATGCAGGGCATTTTTTGTCTTTGACTTATTTACACCTTTCGGAGCTGAAGTGTTGATATCTTTGAGTTTCATAAAGAAGTGCCAGTTTAAAATAAACGGGAAATACTTTTTTATCCCCCGTTTAAATTAAAATTAAAGGTATTAAAATAAAACCGGCAATTAGGAGTCCAGGTCAAAGGAGCCCCAAAATGAAGCGTTGAAAATGCTTGGTGATAATTTGAATTACTGCTTGGTTTTCAGAAATTTAATCAGGTCATCCTGGTAATTTTTATAAGTAAATTTGGCTTCCAGGCTGCCATATGCATCTTTATCAACCGTAATTGAATATGCCCATTCAGCAAATTCCTCCTTACTGCTTTCAAAGCTGAACCAGTCAAACATAGTAGCCACCTGGCTGGTAGTTATTTGCTCATCTTTCAGTTCGTTTTTCAGGAAAGTTGCTTTTTCTGTATCTGTCTTTTTGGTTGTTACATTGGTTTTTAACTGGTCAATTTTAGCCTCGGTAAGCGAACCGGTAACCGATGGGGCAGGTTGAACGGCATTATTATTATAGCCACTATTGTCATAGTCGTTATGTTGGTTGACATTGTCATTTGTTCCATTTACATAGGGAGGCATCCGGTTCTCTTTAAATGTATTAAAATCCATTTCGGTTATTTCCCTGTTACGGCTTTCAGGATCATAGGTCAAAATAGAAACAATCCCGTCAGAGGTCCTTACCTTACCTTCATATATTATTTCTTCCCTGCTTCTTCCTCTCCGGTTACTTGTCATGGCGTAAATCTGAACAAAATGACGTCCGGGAGGGAGATCACCTACCGTAACCGAAGTGCCGCGCTTATTAAAATACCTGCCATCAACAGCTACATTAATAGGTGAATTATCAGCTAATCTAACTTTAAGGGATGATTGTGCCTGGGAATTATTGATGCCACAAAATGTTATCATCAATACGATCAGTAATGGTTTCATAAATCTGTTTTTTTATTTTTAAAGCTCAATTGTAATGCCAATATTGTTAATAAAAACCAGTGAAAATTTATTTAACAGGGTAGTAACAGCGAGCATAATATGCCTGCTGATACAGCAGCATTAAGCGATTCTGCTCCGCCTTTGCCGGGTATTTTTATCTTTTCTGTTGCCATTTTCAATACAGTTTCAGATATTCCTTTCGATTCATTGCCTATAATAAGCACGCCTGATTCCATCCTCTTCATACCATATACTGATGTTCCATCAAGGCTTGCAGCAACCTTAGGCAAAGATATAGACTGTAAAAATGGCACGAGGTTTGATTCATAAACAGAAACTCTTAAATGGCTGCCCATTGCACTCTGAACAACTTTAGGATTATACAAATCAACACAACCTGGCGAACAAATGATATTCCGGATACCAAACCAGTCGGCAATACGTATTATAGTTCCCATATTGCCTGGATCCTGGATATCATCCAGCGCTATATACCATTCATTAAGGATTGAAAGGGTAGCAGGTTCTGGCATTGGTACAACCAGCAATACCTGGCCAGGCGTTTGCAGGGTAGATAAGGATGCAAGTTCTGATTCTTTTACTTCAAAGTATTGGGCTTCGGGGTGTTTTGACAGGAGTTCTAAGTGCTTTGATACCCACTCGCTGGTACCGATAACCATATGTACCTTATTATCTGATGTGAGCCATTCAATAGCCAGTTTATCGCCGGCTGCTATAAATGTCTTATGTTCATTTCGGAATTTTCGCTGTGTTAACGACTTAATATACTTAATTTGCGCCTTGGTCAACATACTGCAAAACTAGGCTAATTGTAGTTATCTGATAAATGAATTACAGGTTTTCACATAATACGAAATTTCTTTTAAACTTCCTTTTCTGGGGGGTATTACTGATTATTTCAGGTTGTCATCCTCTCAGACATTTAACCAGTGGTCAGAACCTTCTGAAAAAAAATACGGTAAATTTCAAAACTGAAGGCAAAATAACCGGGAAAGGAGAAATCAGAGATAACCTTTCGAAATTGATACTCCAGAAACCTAATTCCCGTTTTTTACGCCTGCCTGTTAAGTTATGGTGGTATAACAGGCATTATAGGAAACTACGTTACCGGGCAGCAGATTCATTGCCGTCTTCGGTAGAGCGCCCTGTTATTTATGATTCTGCCGTTACAAAACGATCTATTAAGAATATGAAAGAATACCTGTACTCACAGGGGTTTTTTTATTCAAAAATAAGTGAATCAGTGAAAGTAAAGCACAAAAAAGCTTATGTTACCTATGACATAGTGGCCGGGAAGAATTACAAAATAGAAAAGGTAAACCGCTATGTTGGTGATAGTGCTATTGCGCAACTGATAAGAGAACATGACGATGAAACTGTACTTCAGAAAGGACTTCATTTCAGGTATATTATGCTGGAAGATGAAAGAAGCAGGATAACCACACTACTCAGGAATAATGGATACTATAAATTTACCCAGGAAAATATAAATTATTTAAATGGAATTGATACCGTTGATAAGTCACAGTTTCAGGATGCTGCAAGCCCTTTAAAAGGGATAGCAAACTTCGAGTTTTTGCGAAAAAACAATAAAAAACAATCGACTATTGATCTGGATATGTATATACAGATCACAGATGATTCTGAAGCTTTTAAAAAATTCACCATCGGATCTGTAAACGTGTATCCGGATTATAAATCTATTGCCGACCTTACGGATACCACCATGAAAACAAAGACGATTGGCTCTGTTGCTTTCAGGTATCATTCAGATTATGTAAGACCTTATGTGCTGTACGACCATATATACCTTGATCCAGGAAAACTATATTCTCAGGCCGATTATGATAAAACCATCTCCAAATTGACTGAACTGGGAATTTTTCAATACCCCAAAATAATTCCTTACGAAAACAGGTCAAGGCAGAACTCTATTGACTATGATATTTTTCTGAGCAGGAGCAAAAAGCATGACTTCAGCACCAGTTATGAAATATCAAGCGGATCTACTTACTCCCTTGGCAATTCAATCAGTTTTAATTACCGGGACCGAAATTTACTGAAGGGGGCCAACTTACTGACCATTGGTGTTAACGGTGGTCTCGAAACTTCTTATAGCAACAATACCGGCAATACAATATTTGACCATTTCAGTTTACTTACCAAGTATTACGGGGTCAATGCAAGTATTGATTTTCCTAAATTTCTTGCACCGGTTGCTTCTTCCATATTCGATAATAGCAGTGTGCCTCATACTATTATAGAAGGTGGTGAGAATGTTATGGACCGTGTTGGCCTGTTCACACTGCTGAACACCAGCGCAAAATTTACCTATAGCTGGCATCAATCGCAAACAATTCTATGGACACTATCTCCGGCCTTTGTAAACATTATTCAGGTGCCTATTGAAACGACTTATTTTGTTGACTCTTTTCTTAATAAAAATGTCTATCTCAAAAACAGCTATAAAGAGAATTTTATTGAAGGGGAGAATATTTCATTTACGTTCGACAATATGATCAAAAAACGGAATAGAAATTATTCCTTCATCAAACTGTCAATTGAAGAGGCTGGCGGAATACTGGGTGCAGTAAATCAGCTGGGTTCAGCGCTGAATGACCTTTATAAAATTCAATATGCCCAGTACACCAAATTTGATTTCGATGCCCGCCACTATTTTTCTTTAGGCCATAGTGTGATTGCTATGCGTTTTTATGGCGGAGTTGGTATACCCTACGGCCGTTCGGGTGCATTACCTTATATTAAGCAATATTTTGCAGGTGGCCCTTATAGCTTAAGAGGGTGGAGGATACGCACCCTTGGGCCGGGTAGTTTTTATGATTTTACAAGAAGCAGCTCAAGCCAGATAGATCTTACCGGAGACATAAAGCTGGAATACAATGCAGAATACCGTTTCCCTATAGCGCCACTCTATGCCGATGCAATAAAA
This sequence comes from uncultured Bacteroidota bacterium, assembly GCA_903904855.1. Taxonomy (GTDB): domain Bacteria; phylum Bacteroidota; class Bacteroidia; order Chitinophagales; family Chitinophagaceae; genus Nemorincola. The sequence goes on from CAIVEH010000062.1 coordinate 24,481, forward strand.
ATGAACGGTGCTTTGTTTATGGATGCCGGCAATATATGGTTATCACGTTCGGACCAGAATAGCCCGGGCGGGAATTTTTCATTCAATACGCTTGGTCAGGATATTGCTGCTGATGTGGGAGTTGGTACCCGATTCGATATTGTATCATTTCTTACGCTACGCCTGGATATGGCAATGCCGGTTAAGAAACCATATGTCCTTTCGAATAAGGGCTGGGTGACAGACCAGATTTCACCTTACGACCCAACATGGCGCGCCAATAATATCGTTTTCAATATTTCAATTGGATACCCATTCTGACAAGGAATAAATATTTTTCCTGATTCCTGGTTTATGCGGATAAAATAATTGCAATTCCGAATTTGATGCAGGCAGGCAGATTTTTTATTTGACTATAACAAATTTCAATCCTTTAGCAAGGAATGCGGTGCTGTCGGGCATCGGGATATTGGTTTTACCCTGGTACCGAACCACCATTACATTATCAGCAAAAACGGTATCACCCGCTTTTGTACGGTCATAAAGGGATGCCGAAATAACTGATCTTAGTGTGTCTCCGCTGCAATGTTCATTCAGGTATTCAGGTGTTACCATAAGGTTGCCTACTTCATCTTCATAAAGAGTCCTTTCTACATAAGTAAAATCGAAACTGACAACTTTGTATTTTTTACCGGTTGAATCGTGAGAAGTCAGGCCTTGTTTCAGTAAGCGGTCCAGTTCGGGCTTAGTGATGGTTCCGCCGCAATATGCTGAATTACCCAGGTACACGTTCGGTCTGAATATTTTTTTAGCAGTTTTGTGTTCTGGGTTCACCTTAGCTTGCTGAGCTGAAAGGTTAAAAACGGGTATAGTCAAAAAGATTAGCAACAAATATTGAATACTCCTGTTCATATCAACCAAAAATAAAAAAATAATTCTATTACGCCTATTTTAAATCGAATAAGAACCTGGTTCACCTCATTATTCGGGACAAACGAACCTTTTAGCCTGAACTAAAGCATAAAACTGGCCAGATGTTTTGTTTGTCAATTTCCAACAAGCTATATTAGCGTTTCAATTTTGCCACAGCTCATGAATTCAGAAGCACTTGCTTACATACCCCAGCGCGCACCTTTCTTTTTGATAGATGATGTGATATATGCAGAGGGCAATATTACCAGGACTACCTTTGCTATTAAGGAGGACAATTTATTTTTGGTTGATGGCCATTTCACCGAACCCGGATTGATTGAAAACATGGCTCAGACTGCAGGCGCAGGCACAGGATACAGGGCTATCAAAGAAAACAAACCCAAACCAATGGGCTATATTGCAGCATTGAAAAACGTGTGTATATTTTCTCTCCCTGCTCTGGGGGACACAATTACTACTGAAGTTGTTTTTATACAGGCACTGCTCAATTTTCACCTGGTGAAAGGGAAAGTTATGGTGGGAGACAAAGAAATAGCCAATTGTGAATTTAAAATTTTCGTTACCCCTGATGCGCAATAAATCAGTGCTGATAATCTTGCAGGAAAAGCAATAGCAAGTCTCTGCTCAATTTGAACTGTTGATTTATTGTGGTCTGGATTATGCAATACTGATTGTCAATCGGCTCTGGTCCACTTGGTTGTTCTACCCAGCAATGAAAATCCTATATAGCCTCTTACATCAAGCTGGTTGCCATTAAGAGTCATTTTGCAACTATAGGTTTTACCGTTTTTGGGGTCGTAAATAGTGCCATCCTGATACCCATGATCTCCATTTTTGCCAAATCCCTTTAAAATAACCAGTCCCAATTCCGGGTCATTTCTTCTTTTCTCATCCGGGTTGTTGATATCAGTTTTAGGCTTACCATCTCGGTCAGGAGTTTGGAGCCAAACTATTTTACCATAGAACTTGCCATCAGTAGCTTTATAAACCTGGATTTTTGCTGTTTTTTCTTCATTGTACCAAAGATGTTCAATCTGGTCGGCCTGTGCCAGGGCGCAAAATCTTGTGCCAAGCAAAACCAGCAACAACAAGAATATCCGGAACGATTTATTGATAACCATAATGACTATTTTAAAATAAATATAGCAAAAATCCTGCCAAACACAAAACAAACAGGTTATACCCTGAAATAATTTCGTGGCGAGTTTAATTTCCAATAAATCTGAATGGTACTATAGCCATTGGCACTGCCTTCTGACTATTTTATTTCGGGAAATTAATTGGCATCCTTAAGTGAGCTTGCACCCGATACTGACTGAGATATTGCCGGATGGCCTTTGTACTTTATTTTACTGGCACCACTCACTTCTGCATCTAATTTTTGCGTAGCAGTAACTTCGCCATTACCAGCACCAGATATAGAAATTTTTGTTTCCAGGGTTTGCAGCGGGAATGCTTTAACATTACTTGCACCGCTTACCTCATAGCTTGCATTTTTTGCCGAACCACCACTTACAGATATATTGCCGGCACCTGAAATCTGAACTAAGAAATTATCTAAATTAACACTATCAATTTTAACATTACTCGCACCCGATACATCAATCTTGAATTCCTTGCCTGACAAATTGCCGTGAATTTCAGCATTAGGCGCTCCCGACATAGTCAGAAGTGATATAACGGGCATAGTAATTGTCAGAGTCGTTCCGCTATAATCCACAGCCCATGTGCCATCTAGGTCAGTATATAATTTGAGTTCATTATTCTCCACTTTGGTTTTAATATGCTTGAGTACGTTTTCATAACCATCTAATACAATACCAGGTTGAACACCTTCTTTAATATTGATGATCACTTTTGTGCTGAT
>CAIVEH010000063.1 GCA_903904855.1 uncultured Bacteroidota bacterium
TTACATAACAGCATTGGGAAACGAAGCAATAATAACAGCCGCAAAAGTGAAAAATATCGTAATCATACCTCAGCTAAACTATGCAGTAGCCGCTTAACTCTTGCCAATTTTGGCTAAATTTAGAGTTGTTAGCTACTAAAGGCTAATCATGACAGGGAATAGTTGGTGCTATGACCTGTATCAGACAGAAACAATAGCATAAATAATACTTTTGCTATAAATATAATCGAAATGAAAAAGATACTATTGGCATTCGATGGACTGCATTTTTCGGAAGGGGTTTTTGAGTTCGTAAAAAAGATGAATGAGCAGCAGAAAGTACTGGCAACAGGTATCTTTCTGCCATCTATCGACTATATAGAGTTGCTCTACTCTTATGGCGGTGTTCCGGCAGGGCCTATGTTCGTTAACGAAACCATTGAGAATGATGAGCAACAGCTAAATAAAAACATAGCCCATTTCGAGCAACTATGCAAGGATAATGGTATTGCCTATAAAGTGCATAAAGATTTTGAGAAGCATGTAATTACGCACATAAAAGAGGAGTCAAGATTTGCCGATTTGCTGGCCCTAAGCAGTAGCTCATTTTACGAAAACCTTGGCGAAGAAACCCAGGAAGATTATATATCCAATGTATTGCACAAGGCCGAGTGTCCGGTAATGCTGGTACCCGACAATTATTCTGTACCCAAAAGCATTATACTGGCCTACGATGGCAGCGAGCAGTCGGTCTATGCAATCAAGCAGTTTGTTTACCTGTTTCCCGAATACCGCGATATACAGGTATTACTGGTCTATTTTGACTCAGGAAAATCGGGCGTACCCGAGCGGGAATCAATTGATGAACTGCTCGGACTGTATTTCGAAAACCTCACTGTATTTAAACTGAAGATTAACCCCCGCAAAGAACTCGAACAGTGGCTACACGAGCATGGCGACTCTATGCTGGTAGCCGGGGCTTTCGGCAGGTCGTTGTTCTCAGAAATGATTAAGAAAAGTTTCATCACCGAAGTAATCCACGACCATAAAGTACCCATATTTGTAGCGCATAAATAAGTGTTAGGATTGTTGAGTGATTCTTCCTATATTTATATTTAAAATTGCATCAATGAAAAAGATTGTTTTGTTTGCCGACGCATTGAAATTCAAACCTGAGTTGTTCGAATTTGTCAGTTACATAGCCGCACTTGCGCCATCCAAAATAACCTGCAGGTTTATTGAGCCAAGGGAATTAGATGCCACCCCTGGTATAAAAACACTGGGCGGACAGATCTATGTGGAGGAAATAACCATGAGCCCCGATGAAAAAAGGGAATTGGCCATAAAACGGCAGCAAAACCTGAACCTGTTCAGGGAGGAATGTGCAAAGCAGAACATTGATGCAATTGTTCATTCAGTCGGCAGCGATGATTTCAAAAACCTGGTTCATGAAACCCGTTATGCCGATCTGGCAATTATAGACCCTGCAATAGCAGAGGATCAGGAATTCAGGATGCCATCGAAATTAGCAGTAGAAATACTGAATAATGCAGAATGCCCGGTATTGATTGCACCCGAAGTTTTTGATCGTATCGATCAGGTAGTACTGGCCTACGACGGTAGCAAGTCTTCAGTTTTTGCCATAAAGCAATTCTATTATCAGTTGCCCGAACTGGCAGCAAAGAAGGTAGCTATTATGCACATCAGCGAAAATTACGATCACAAAGACCATAGTGCTGAGGCCGGAATGTTTAAGGAGTGGATGGCCCTGCATTTTGCAAATGCCTCAACCATTGAGTTAAAAGGCGATGCCCATGAAGAACTGTATAAATACTTTATGGAGCATGAATTCCACAGCAATCAGCTGCTGGTTACCGGTGCATTTGGCCGGAGCATGATTTCTAATTTTTTCAAACCAAGTTCGGCGGAGCTGGTGCTGAAAGCAGTGGATATTCCTGTGTTTATTGCGCACGGGTGATTTGGAGAATTACCATCCTTTTTAAACAAAAAGAAACATAGCCCACGATTTCAATCGTGGTTATGAATGAAATGAAGGGGGAACCAACCGTTTTAACGGTTTATCATCCTGATTACAACTGAATTAACTATTTATATCCATGCACTAAGCCGAATATTAAAATGAAGCGGCATAGAATGCTATTAATCGTATATTTGCACTATGAATACTGTACAGGTAAACATACTCAATCCCAAAGCTGCTCAGCTGCTGCAGACACTCGCTGATTTGAAGGTGATTTCCATAAAACAGGATAAGGAAGATGCGTTTATAAAAGCAGTAAAAAAGATCCGCTCAAAAGCGAAAAATAATCCTCCTTCACTCGATGAAATAACCAAGGAAGTAGACGCCGTAAGAACTGAAAGATATTCCCACCAAAATGGATAGGGTTATCGTCGATACTAACCTCTGGATCAGTTTCCTGCTCACCAAAAACTATCCTAAACTTGGATTCCTGCTAACTGGTAATCATTTGATTTTATTGTTCAGCAACGAATTGTTGGACGAATTTATTGAGGTTACTCAAAGAACTAAATTCAAAAAATATTTCACTAACACTGACCTTCAAAACCTTGTAAAGGCTATCAGAGAAAAAGCAGAATTTATTAAAGTGAATAGTGAAGTTAAGTTGTGCAGAGATCTAAAAGACAATTTTTTATTGACCCTTGCAAAAGATGGAAAAGCCAGCCATTTAATAACTGGTGATAAAGATTTATTGGTTTTACAGCAATTCATGCAAACTAAGATTTGCACCATTTCAGATTATCTTTCCAATTCTTAAACTTCAGGCGGATAATAACAATTTGTTCAATTGCTGATGTTTTACTCTCGTAGCCCGGTCTCAAAAACCACCACAGCCCCAGTCCCAGAACAACTGCCACAGACCCGGAACACCCTAGCGACAATGCCAATATTTACACATTATGATTTCGTAGAGACGTTGCACTGCAACGTCTCCATATATTGCAATATCACTTTGCCCTCTCAGCCCGGTCTCAAAAACCACCACAGCACCAGTCCCAGAACAACTGCTCACAGACCCGGCGCACCACAGCGATGATGTCCGGATTTAACCTGTTGCACCTGATGTCAGAGTATCAGAAACTACAAATAAAACTCCGGCTCCAACGCCCGCCCTGTACGATGGCCGAAAGGGCATTTGAAAAACTTTAGTCCATGGTATTGAATCTGATAATATCCAAAGCCTTTGCAAATCCTGTCTTTCCTGTAATCTTTTAAATCGTGTTCAGACATAAAAAATGTTTCAATAAAGGGTATACTAAAATGAGCCTCAGTAATTTTATTCAAATCAGTGTCTCCCTAAACAACATTATTTTTCTGTAAACAATTCCTTTTCTCATTAGGAAGGTAAAACTCAGAATACCTTTACACGATAATCGGTTTTATGAGATTAATCAAGTTGCTGCCTGCATTAATACTTTCTATATGTGCCTTTAGTTGTTTTGCACAGGATACAATACAGCATATAGTACAGGGAAGAAGCAATTCGCCCGAACAAATTGGTAAACACTATGTAATCTTAATTTCGTCAGATGGTTTCCGACACGACTTTGCAAAAAAATACCATGCCAAAAACCTTCTGGAATTCAGTAAGAAAGGTGTAAGAGCAGAATACTTGCAACCCTCCTACCCTTCGCTTACCTTCCCCAATCATTACAGTATTGCTACCGGCATGTACCCCTCCCACCATGGCATTGTTGACAACACTATGTTCGACAAAAATAAAAATGCAGTATACTCGCTCGGTAACCATAAAGAAGTGGCCGACAGCAGTTGGTATGGAGGTATTCCTATCTGGGTGCTTGCCGAGCAGCACAAAATGCTTTCAGCTAGTTTTTTCTGGGTAGGTTCCGAAACTGCTGTTACAGGTGTCAGGCCAACCTATTACTACAATTACAGCGACAAAATAAACATTGATACCCGCATTGAAGCAGTAAAAAAATGGCTGGAATTGCCTGAAGAAAAACGCCCCCACCTGATTACTTTTTACTTCAACGAACCTGATCATACCGAACATAAATACGGACCAGAATCAAAGGAAACAGAAGAAGCTGTAAAACTGGTTGATGAGAGCATCAGAAAACTGACTGATGCCCTGGCTCCATTAAACCTCGATATAGATTATGTCTTTGTCTCCGATCATGGTATGACTGCTGTCGATACAAAAAATACTTTATCGCTTCCGGCCTCTGTCGACACTACTAAATTCAGGGTATTGGGTGGTTCTTCCATTATTCATCTTTATGCCAGAGACCGGGATGATGATATACAGGCCGCTTATTCTAAAATAAAGAAAGAGGCAAACGATTTTGATGTTTATCTGGCAGCAGAAATGCCTGAACGATGGCACTACAGCAAGAAAGAGGATGTTTATGACCGCATAGGGGATATTTTACTGGTTCCTCATCTGCCCAAAGTATTCAACCTGGGCAAATATCCGGCAAATATTGGCAATCATGGATTTGATCCGGAGCTTGAGGATATGCATGCAACCTTTTATGCATGGGGCCCCGACTTCAAAAAGAAAATGCAAATACCCGGTTTTGAAAATGTAAATATCTACCCACTGATTGCCCGGTTGCTTGGATTAAGTTATGACCAGAAAATAGATGGTGACCTTAAAGTACTGATGCCCATTTTAAAATAACAATATCTTTCATTTAATTTTCTTTTCCTCCGGATCAGCTTTAACAAAAAGTTTCCCAATATCGCAACTATAACGGATTGTGGCATACATTTCATTATAATTGAGATTGTTGTTGTAGCGGTCGTAGAATGGCTGGTAGCCTCCCTCAAGTGTAATGCTCATTCCTTTGTAGAAGTGAGACCCAAAACGGCCTATATAGGAAAATCTGAATGACGGATCACCAAAAGGTGTCAGCTGAATCTGATTGTTTGATACTGCCAGAGAAGCTGAGTAATGCTGTGGCTTTATTTGCCAGTCGACACTTATATTATAAACCAGAACTGCCGAAGTAATGGTGTCTCCAAAACCCGACATAACCGTTCTGCCAATATCTGCGCTCGCATTTATTTTCAGACTATCAAATCAGGCCAGGTCAATAATAGTTACATAACTATTAATGCATATTCCGGCCTCAATGCTTTTTCAAAGAAATAGGATTATATAAAATTTCGTTACTTAATATTTTTTTACCATTTGTTGTCTTTGGGTACTGAAAATTCGCTCAATCAAAAATTAACTTAATCACTGCAAGTTAATAGGTTATAATACCGGAAGCCAAATCCCGTTTCTAAACGGTCGAAAAAGTTTCCAAACGGTAATTAAGACCCTATACATGTAATGGGAATAGGATAAATTAATAATCAGGATGTTATTTACCCATCAGCAATACCGTGTATCCATATTTCAATAAAATAAAATAAATCAATTCACATCCTAATCCGAATTCTATTTACCCAAGCACCCTACAAAACTCCCCTTTAGGCGGTGAGGGACTCCATTTTCACAACCATTTTTCATAAAGCAACCGCGTCACCATATACCCCTGCCGCTCCAGAAACCGCCTGGCGCTGGTATTATTTATCAGGGTATGGCGGCAAATCCTTTTCACGCCCTTGGCAATATATATCCGCTCCAGCTCCTCATTCAGTTTATGATAAATCCCCTGCCCCCGGTATTCCCTGTCCACATATCCATCCGAAACGTAGAGTTCCTTACCCTTGTATATTTCTATGCGGCTGTCGTCCTGCTCCTCAATATTACCCAGTATAAAACCAGCCGGCCTGCCATTCACATAAGCTACCAGGCAGGTACCATCACTGGTTTCCTGGGTATGTATCACATGCCTCATATACGACTCCTGTATATCTGCCCAGGCAGCCGTTTTATCAAACAGGCTATGCTCATGTATATGCAGCTGGTGCATCATTTCAGCCACTTCCTCATAATGGTCTTTTATAATTACCGCCTTTATTTCTATAATATCCTCCATGAAATAATATATTTATGCTTATTATCACACCAAATTGCTATAGTAATCAAATATTTATCTATAGCCCACGGTTTCAACCGTGGGTAAAAATTTCGGAATTACAATAACGGTTTTAACCGTTTCCTACGCATATAAAACGGTTGAAACGGTTGTATCCTTGTTTTCATCCATTCCCACGGTTAAAACCGTGGTCTATGTATCTTGTTTATTTTTCTGGTGTAATATTATTGGCTAACAAAATATCACTTTCGCCAAAATACAATAAAAAATTATCCCTCAGTATCATCTTTTCCTTTTTATTACCTTAGCACTCTAAAGCGGCAAGTTGACTAACGACTTTCGACTTAAGACTTTCGACTAAAAAAAATGAACGTTCAATTATTTATCCCCTGCTTTGTAGATCAGCTCTACCCCGAAACGGGCATGAACATGGTCAAGGTACTCGAAAAACTGGGTTGCACGGTTACCTACAACACCAGACAAACCTGCTGCGGACAACCAGCCTTCAATGCCGGCTACCGCGACGATGCCAAAGCAGTTGCCGCCAAATTCCTCCACGATTTCAGCGGACCGGGCTATATAGTTGGGCCCAGCGGCTCCTGCACCGGATATGTGCGCAACTTCTACGATAAAATGTTTGCCAACAGCTCCGAACATAACTCCTGCAACCAGGTGCGCGAAAACATGTTCGAATTCACCGAGTTTCTCACCAAAATACTGAAGGTCGATGATGTAGGCGCCACCCTCAGCGGCAAAGCCACCTACCATGACGCCTGCGGCGCATTGCGCGAATGCGGCATAAAAGACGGCCCCCGCCAGCTCCTCAAACACGTAAAAGGACTCGAACTAGTCGAAATGAAAGAATGCGAAACCTGCTGCGGATTCGGCGGCACATTTGCAGTCAAGTTCGAACCCATATCCATAGGCATGGCCCAGGTAAAAGTAAAAAGCGCCCTCGACACCGGCGCCCAATACATCATCACCACCGACGTAAGCTGCATGATGCACATGAAAGGCTATATCGACCAGAACAACCTCCCCATCAAAACCCTCCACATCGCCGACGTCCTCGCCGGCGGCTGGTAAAGAACACTAAAAAATAAAGGTATGGCCCAGAGGCCATATCACCTATTGAGCCTCAGTGGCTATGTCACAGTTCAAGTAAGGATATCTATTTGGCTTTCCTACTAAAACAACACTCTAAATATTATAAAATTGATGGTCATTGCGACGAAGGAAGCAACCTCAGTAAATGATGGAATAGAAACACCAATCAATAAATTCTAATCAAAAAACTCCCATAATTCCAAACTATCTCTATATCTTTAGCAGTTATAATTGAACTGATCTATTAACCATGTACTTACCCGAGCAACAGGCCCGTCTTAAAATCGACGATATGCTTACCGCATCGGGTTGGTCTGTGCAATCCAAAGACAAAATAAACTTTTCCGCAGGCACTGGCATTGCCATCCGCGAATACGATACCGACCGTGGCCCTGCCGATTATATCCTGTTTGTAGATAAAACGCCCGTAGGTGTAATAGAAGCCAAAAAGCAGGACGAGGCCCAGAACATCACTGTTCACGAAGAGCAGTCGCACGATTATTCGGTTTCAAAACTCCGCTGGTTCAAAGACAATCAGCCCCTGCCGTTCGTTTACGAAAGCACCGGCCTCGTTACCCGCTTCACCGATTACCGAGATCCCGCACCCCGTTCTCGGCCGGTATTCTCATTTCATTGCCCCGAAACGCTGCGCGAATGGTACCACCAAACCGACACCCTGCGCAAACGCCTGCAGCACCTTACACCATTACCCGAAACCGGCCTGCGCGATTGCCAGATCAGAGCCATCAACAACCTCGAAGAATCATTTGCCGATAATCGCCCCCGCGCCCTCATCCAGATGGCAACCGGTGCTGGTAAAACATTTACTGCCATAACCACCATTTACCGCCTGCTCCGTTACGCCAAAGCCAAACGCATCCTGTTTCTCGTAGATACCAAAAACCTCGGCGAGCAGGCCGAAACCGAATTCATGGCATATACGCCTGTTGATGATAAGCGCAAGTTTACCGAGCTCTACAATGTCCAGCGCCTCCGCTCATCTGTGGTAGATGGCAATAGCCAGGTGTGTATCAGCACCATCCAGCGCATGTATTCTATCCTCCGTGGCGAAGAACTCGACGAACGTGCCGAAGAAACTTCCCTCAACGAGATCAGCGCCCAGCAGCGCCCCAAAGAAGTAGTTTACAACCCCGCCATACCCATAGAGTTTTTCGACTTCATAATAATAGATGAGTGCCACCGCAGCATTTACAACATATGGCGGCAGGTGCTCGACTACTACGATGCCTTTCTCATTGGCCTCACCGCCACGCCCGACAAGCGCACCTTCGGCTTCTTCAACGAAAATGTGGTGAGCGAATACAAGCACGAAGATGCCGTAATAGATAATGTAAACGTAGGCTTCGAAACCTACACAATCGAAACCACCATCACAAAGCAGGGAGCAAAACTGGAAGCGCAGATATTTGTCGACAAGCGCGAACGCCTCACCCGCAAGCAGCGCTGGGAGCAGCTTGATGAAGAAATCAGTTATGGCCCCACCGAGCTCGATAAAAGCGTAGTCAACCCCAGCCAGATACGCAACATCATCAAGGCATTCCGCGATAAACTCAACATCGAAATATTCCCAGGCCGCGACGAGGTACCCAAAACCCTCATCTTTGCCAAAACCGACAGCCATGCCGACGACATCATTCAGATAGTGCGCGAAGAGTTTGGCGAGGGCAATGATTTTTGCCGCAAGATCACCTACCAGGTTACCGACCCCAAGGGTGTGCTGCAAAACTTCCGCAACGAATACAATCCCCGCATAGCCGTCACGGTCGACATGATAGCTACCGGTACCGATGTTAAGGCCATTGAGTGCCTCATCTTCATGCGCGATGTGCGCAGCCGCAACTACTTCGAGCAGATGAAGGGCCGCGGCACCCGCACCCTCGGTAAAGACGAACTGCAGAAACGCAGCCCCAGCGCCACCACCGCCAAAACCCACTTTGTAATCATAGATGCCGTAGGTGTATCCAAATCGGTAAAGACCGACAGCCGCCCCATGGAGCGCAAGCCCGGCATTAGCCTCAAAGACCTGCTCCACTTTGTAATGATGGGCAACAAAGAGGAAGATGTGGTAACCACCGTAGGCAACCGCCTCAGCCGCCTCGAAAAAGAAATGACCGCCCCCGAAAAAGAAAAATTCACCACCCTCTCCGGCGGCAAAACCATCTCCCAGGTCATCCACGAATGCTGGGACGCCTTCAACCCCGATGTAATAGAACAAGAAGCCCAGGAAATAGCCCGTGCGCTGGCAGACTCTCCTCCTTTTTTCAAGGAGGAGTACCCGCAGGGGGAGGTGGTCGACTCTCCTCCTTACCTTCAAGGAGGAGTACTCCCGGAGAATTCCGGGAGGGAGGTGGTTAAAGACAAACTAATAAGCGAAGCACAAAATAACCTTATAAACAAAGTCTCCAACACCCTCTCCGCCCCCCTCATCAGCTACATCATAAAAGTCCGCCAGAGCCACGACCAGGTCATAGACAACATAAACATAGACACCGTCGAATTCGCCGGCTGGGACGGCAAAGCCACCGAAAACGCACAGGCCCTCATCTCCAGCTTCACCGAATATATACAGGCCAACAAAGACGAGATCACCGCCCTCAGCATATACTACAACCAGCCCTTCCGCCGCCGCGAGGTCACCTTCCAGATGATCAAAGAACTACTCGAAAAGCTGCGGCAGGACAAACCCATACTCGCCCCGCTCCGCATCTGGCAGGCATACGCCCGCCTTGATAGCGTAAACCCAAGCAGCCCGCTCAACGAACTCACCGCCCTGGTAGCCCTCATCCGCCGGGTAAGCGGCATAGACCCCGTGCTGGTAGCCTACGAGCAAACCGTAAACAAAAACTTTCAGAAATGGGTCTTTGGCAAGCAGGCCGGAACGCTTAAATTTAATGACGAACAAATGGAATGGCTCCGCATGATCAAAGACTTCATCGCCGACAGCATCCACCTCCAGAAAGACGACATAGAAAACCTCAGCCCCTTCGTCGACAAAGGCGGCCTAATGAAATTCTACAATCTTTTTGGTGATAATTACGAACAGATAATTGATGAACTGAATGAACAATTGGTAGCGTAATTGTCTGAACTGGGATTAATATGATTAAAGGATTTTAAGATGCAAGCTAAAAGAAGAAATTACATAACAATGAAACACGTACGGAAATGCATCCTATCATCCTTTAATCCCAAAAATCATAGTTCAGACATTTTTGGGGAAGATTATGAAAGCATTATTGACGAATTAAACGAACAATTAGTAGCATAAAATTGTCTGAACTGTGATTAATAGGATTAGAATATTTTAAGATATAAACAGCAAAAAACCATAAAACAAATAAAGGCACATTGGCTTAAGTCCTATCATCCTTTAATCCCCAAAATCCTAGTTCAGACATTTTTGGAGAAGAATATGAACAGATAATTGATGAACTGAACGAACAATTGTTAGCATAAAATTGTCCCAACTGCGACTAATGGGATTAGAATATTTTAAGATGTAAACAGCAAAAAACCATAAAACAAATAAAGGCACATTGGCTTAAGTCCTATCATCCTTTAATCCCAAAAATCCTAGTTCAGACATTTTCGGAGAAGAATATGAACAGATAATTGACGAACTAAACGAACAGTTAGTAGCATAAAAACCATTTTCCTGTTATCACGAAAATGGTCAAAAAATGAAAATGAATCCGTGAAATTTCTTAATCCGTTTAATCCGCGATTCAGACATTTTTGGAGACGAATACGAAAACATAATTGATGAATTGAATGAACAATTGGTAGCATAATCAAGAACCTCTCCGAGGAACGAGGAATCTCCCGAAATGCGGCAGTGTAGCCAAATAGAAAACAGAACCCAATGAAGAAACGAAAAAACCAATAAAATCAATACATTCGACCATTTTCCTGCCATCAGGAAAATGGTCAGAAAAAGAAGGATAAAACTAGCAGGATTCGGCACCCTCTCCTCCGGAGAGGGCCGGGGAGAGGTCTCTTTGGAGAAGATTACAAAAGTATAATTGATAAATTGAACAAACAATCAGTAACGTAAATAATTGAATAACTTCAAACAATTTTTATGAAACTTAAAACAGCTCAATCAATTTTCAAGTTGGTATCAGCCTCGGTACTATACCTCTTTTGCAATTTCAATGCATTAGCTCAAAATGAATTTACTGCTGGGTCTAATGTCATTTATTTTAAAAATAATAGTGCTAGAATCACGGAAAAGAACAAAGAGAAACTAAATTATCTGATCAAAAAAGCGAAAGAAAATGACTCACTTGCATTCTATATTACTACCTCATTGTTAAGTGAAGATGACGAGGAAATTGAAGCTGATTTAACTGCCTACAGAATAAGAAAAATAAAATTGTATTTGCTTTATAATGGATTGGGGTTAGATAATCTGTTTAAAGGCAATATTGAGCTATTAAATGATGTACAATTATCCGAGGATGTAGACATACCTTATGATTATGGGAATATTGAATTCCACTACATTAATGTATTTCTAGTTAATGAAAATATTTATAAAAAACTAAATCGTCTAAGAGCATTATCTCCAAGCTCAGAAATTCATAGGAGGAAAGCTGCTCCTAAAAAAGCAGCTAATCACAATAATAGCCGTGATTCAGATGAAGGAGATGATCCTTCATCTGCATATCCTGTAGGCTCAAATATAGCATCAAATTTAATAGAAGAAAATTCATCTGTAAATATAAAAGCTAATCCTGCCGAAGCAAAAGCAGAAAGTAAAATTAGCCAAAAAGCTAAGAAACCAGCTGTTCAAATAAAACAAAAAAAAATACCAGAATTACAACATGCAAACGTCAGAATTGATTGCCCGGATACACTGGTTTTTGGCAAAACAAAATTCATTTCTATTTATGCGATCATCAATGGTACCGATGATGCGGTAAGGGATTCCCTGATTAAACGAGCGAGGGTTACAGATCCAACTCCAAACAAAATTGACACAGCCCTTCCCGATGGCATTAACCTTTATGATTACCTCACCGTTACTGTTAAAGACAATTCAGGATTATTGACGGTTACCCCTATTATGCCGGAAAGGCAAAAATTGGCGCCCGGAAAAAATGGTTTTTGGCAGTCAAGTTTGAGTATTAACCCTTCTGTTAAGATTACAGACACCGTTTCCGTCAATCTGGTCGTATCTTTCAAACCCGAATCCGATAATTTCGAGCCCATCGCCGCAAGAACTTACACAATTAAAATTGCTCCTGTACCAGCTCCAAAAGAAAAAGATGTTACCGTCAACGATTATAAAAAATACATCAAAGGCCCTGAATTTACAATCGGGATTATTGCAGTTGCTGTTGTAGGTTTTTTTATAAGTAAAATGCCTAAAAAAATGGAAAAAACAAAAGTAAAAAGTAAATTAAAATAGCATCTTAAAATCCCCTAATCCCAAAAATCCCAGTTCAGACAACATGCTCGCAACTCAAGAAATAAAATTAGAAAAAATAATACCAAAATGGCCAACTAAAAAACTTAGTGAGGTATGTAAAATATTAGATAATAAAAGGAAGCCCATTAATTCATCTGAACGTGAGACAAGGATAGCTAATAAACTTAAAAGTAGTTTATTTCCCTATTATGGCGCAACAGGTCAAGTCGGTTATATTGATGATTATTTAATAGAAGGAGAATATGTTTTACTTGGTGAAGATGGAGCTCCATTTTTAGAATCATTTAAAGACAAAGCATATTTAGTACATGGCAAAATATGGGTAAATAATCATGCTCATATCTTATTGGCTAATGGCTCAAATAAATTCCTTTGTTATTACCTTAATCAAATAAATTACAGAGAATTTGTATCAGGAACTACAAGACTGAAATTAAATCAGTCAATGATGAGGGAGATTCCTGTATTGGATCCTCCCCTCCCCGAACAACACCGCATCGTCCAAAAAATAGAAGAACTCTTCAGCGAACTCGACTACGCCATCACCACCCTAAAAACCACCCAACAACAACTCCAAACCTACCGCCAGTCCGTCCTCAAACATGCTTTTGAAGGGCATTTTACTGGAGGGATGAAAGGATGGAATAATGTAAGATTAGCAGATGTTGCTGATCTAAAAGGAGGGGTTACAAAAGGCAAAAAACTGGATGGTAAACCCACAATCAATCTGCCTTACCTGAGAGTTGCAAACGTACAGGATGGCTATTTGGATCTGACAGAAATAAAGCAGATTCAGGTTGAGCCTGCCGACCTTGAAAAATATCGTTTAATTGAAAATGATATTTTATTTACAGAGGGAGGAGATAAGGATAAATTAGGCCGAGGCACTATATGGCGAAACCAGATTAAGGATTGTATACATCAGAATCACATCTTCAGAGCCAGAGTTAAAAAAGAAATTATCCTCCCAAAATTCTTAGAGTACATAACCAAAACACAAAAGTCAAGAACCTATTTTTATAAAGTGGCAAAACAAACCACAAACCTTGCATCAATAAACATGACTCAATTATCAAACTTAGAGTTTGAAATACCGGACTTAAAAAAACAGGAAATAATCCTAAACGAAATCGAAACCCGCCTATCCGAATCAGATTATTTATTACAAACCATTAATCAACAACTCACCCACGCCGAGAGCCTCCGCCAAAGTGTCTTGCAGCGGGCTTTTAGCGGGGAGTTATAAAAATTGTCTGTACTGGGATTTATATGATTTCAGGATGATAAGATGCTAACTTTGCAATAATTGCATGAATCATGAAAATCCTTTAATCCTGAAAATCAAGGTTCAGACAATTTGAGCTTACTTTTACAGCACAAACCATTACAAAATGGACACATTAAAAGTCAAAAATTTCGGTCCAATACAGGAAGCCAATGTAACATTTGGCGACCTCACTTTTTTGATCGGCCCGCAGGCAAGCGGCAAGAGCATTTTTTTGCAGTTGCTTAAGTTATTAGAAGACAGGGACTTTATAAGAAAGACTTTAGAGGATTACAATTTTGTCTGGAATGGTACTGCAAATAATATATTTGATCTATATTATGGAGACGGTATGGATTTCCTCTGGGATTTGCACACCCATGTAACATACAACAGCAAACAAATACATTTAAAATATTTTTTTGAAAATAATGAACTCCAATCTAGCCCGGAACATATTTTCTACATTCCAGCCCAAAGGGTGTTAAGTGTTTCAGATGGCAGGCCAAAAAACTTTAATGAATTCGACAACTCCTCGCCATTTGTCTTAAAATATTTCAGTGAATTTTTGCGCAGGACATTATCCTTTAAAAGTGGGGACCAGGAAAAACAATTCCCAAATCCACAAAAGCTAATTGAGGCAATTAGTAATTCAATCAAAGAAAATATTTATCAGGAAGGAGAAATTCTTTATGATGCGAGAAGGGGTCAGAAAAAATTCAGTCTTCAGTTAAGTAAAATGAATTTGTCTTTTATGACTTGGAGCTCAGGCCAGAAAGAATATCTTCCTTTATTATTGTCGTGTTACTGGTTGATGGAAACCAAATCATTACATACTGATATTAAAACCGTAATAATTGAGGAACCCGAAATGGGATTACATCCTCAGGCTATAAAAACAATTGTACTTCAGGTACTTGATTTGATTTCGAGAGGATATAAAGTAATTATATCCACTCATTCTACAGTATTTTTAGAATTCGCGTGGGCATTCCAATATCTCAAAAAGGCAAATGCACCTGAAGGTGCTTTTTTAGAATTATTCGATCTACCACAATCACCTGATACTAAAGGCCTTTTCAGGAATATACTGGCCAAAACTTTAAACACCTATTATTTCGACAGAAAAAATGACAAAGTAACTGTTAAGGATATTTCTTCTTTAGATGCAGGAAGTGATCACATCGAAGAATCCGAATGGGGAGGGCTTTCCTCATTTGCCGGGAGAGCAGGAGACATTATTTCAAAATATTTTGTAGATGCAGAATAAACCGAATCATACAGTTAATAAGTTTAAGAATGCAGTTATTGCAACACCTGATGTTGCTGATTGTTATAAATCCGGTTTGGCAGCTTTGGGTATATATAAGGATAGAATAGTAGTTGGTGATACACGACTCATTGACGGAAGCATTGATATTGATGAAGGTGTAAAAAAGAAATATGCCGATGCAAACCGTTGGGACTACGCTGTTTCTTATAATTCAGAAGTTTATTTTGTAGAGGTTCATTCAGCGCAGACAAGCCAGGTATCTAAGGTATTGAAAAAATTACAATGGCTGAAGGACTGGCTAAATGAACATGCCCCTGAAATAAACAAACTAAAACCAAAAAATAGTCCAGCTTTTTATTGGATACAGTCCAATAATTTTCAAATTCAAAATCACTTACCTCAATACAGGAAAATAAGGCTTGCCGGCCTGAAACCAATACCCAAATTAATGCTCAACTAACCAAATGTCAACCAACCAACTCATCTCAAAAATCTGGAACTTCTGTAACACCCTTCGCGACGATGATAAAATTGTCTGTACTAGGATTTATAAGATTTCAGGATGATAAGATGCTAACTCTATCCAAAAATATAATCCAACATAAACAAAATAAATATATTTAAATCGAATACAATAAAACAGCTATTAATCGAACATCTTAAAATCATCTAATCCCAAAAATCCCAGTTCATACAATTTTCAGGATGATAAGATACTAACTTTATCCAAAAATATAAACCAACATAAACAAAATAAATATATTTAAATCGAATACAATAAAACAGCTATTAATCGAACATCTTAAAATCATCTAATCCCAAAAATCCCAGTTCAGACAATTTTCAGGATGATAAGATACTAACTTTACCCAAAAAACCATACCAAATCATAATTAAACCCAAAAAAACAATACATAATAAGTATATTGAACAAAAATTGAACATCTAATAATCCTCTAATCCCATGAATCCCAGTTCAGACAATTAATACCCAAAATCCCATTTCAAACAAATATTTAAGACAAATGATCTACGCCGACATAACTCACAAAATAATTGGTTGCGCAATGAAAGTCCATAGTACATTAGGCAATGGCTTTCAGGAGGTGATTTATCAAAGAGCACTCGCAATAGAATTGACAAATCAAAAACTATCCTTCAGCCGCGAAATGGAAATGACAATCTATTACGACAGGCAGGAAATAGGCACAAGAAGAGTAGATTTTTTTGTAGAGGGTAAAATTATGGTAGAATTAAAAGCAATCATAGAACTCAACGACATCCACCTTGCACAATGCAGAAACTACCTCGAAGCCTACAATTTACCAATCGGACTACTAATTAATTTTGGTTCAAAAAGCCTCGACTACAAAAGAATCTACAACACCAAGCACCCCGAAATAATAAACCAAAAACAACCTTAAAAAATCAATAAAATAATCGTTACCTGATATAATCTTAAAATCTTCTAATCCCAAAAATCCCAGTTCAGACAATAATGTCCACCAACCAACTAATCTCAAAAATCTGGAACTTCTGCAATACCCTTCGCGACGATGGCATGGGCTACGGCGATTACCTCGAGCAGCTTACATTTTTGCTGTTCTTGAAAATGGCCGATGAATACAGCCGCCCGCCCTTCAAGCGCGATACCCATATCCCTCCCGGCCTTAGCTGGCAAACCCTCATCAGCAACAATATTGCCGGCCTCGATCTCGAAACCCAATATCTCCTCATTCTCAAAGAACTGGGCAAGCAGGAAGGCATGATTGGCCAGATATACTTCAAAGCACAGAACAAGATACAAGACCCAGCCAAGCTATTCAAGCTCGTGCGCCTTATCAACGAAGAAA
This sequence comes from uncultured Bacteroidota bacterium, assembly GCA_903904855.1. Lineage (GTDB taxonomy): Bacteria > Bacteroidota > Bacteroidia > Chitinophagales > Chitinophagaceae > Nemorincola. The sequence continues at coordinate 16,926 of CAIVEH010000063.1, forward strand.
CATGGGTAGGCGTAGATGTGGATGTAAAAGGGGAGATATACGAAGGCATCCTCGAGAAGAATGCCGAAGACACTAAAAGCGGTGCCGGCCAGTACTTCACGCCCCGACCGCTCATCCAGGCCATGGTAGCCTGTGTGCGACCCCAGCCTATGAAAACCATTGCCGATCCTGCCTGCGGTACTGGCGGCTTCTTCCTATCAGCTTACGACTACCTCAGCCACCTAAAGCTCGATAAAGACCAGAAAACATTCCTGCGCTACAATACATTTAAAGGCTGGGAGATCGTGCCAAACACCGTGCGCCTCTGCCTCATGAACCTGTTCCTGCACAACATCGGCGACCTCAACAGCGAGCCGCCCATCTCCCGCAACGACAGCTTAATCAGCAAGCCCTCCGAAACCTTCGATTATGTGCTCGCCAATCCACCATTCGGTAAGAAAAGCAGCATCACAATAACCAATGACGAAGGCGAACAGGAGCGCGAAGCCCTCACCTACCAGCGCGATGATTTCTGGGCCACCACCAGCAACAAGCAGCTCAATTTTGTGCAGCACATCCGCAGTATGCTCAAGGTAGATGGCAAAGCCTCTGTAGTAATACCCGATAACGTATTGTTCGAAGGCGGCGCAGGAGAAACCGTGCGCAAAAAGCTCCTCGAAACCACCGACCTCCATACCATCCTCCGCCTGCCCACAGGCATATTCTATGCGCAGGGAGTAAAAGCAAACGTGGTATTTTTCGACAACAAACCCGCCGCCAAACAACCCTGGACCAAAGAAGTCTGGATATATGACTACCGCACCAACATTAAGCACACCCTCAAAACCAACCCGCTCAAAAAAGAAGACCTCAACCCCTTCATTGAAGCCTATAATCCCGAAAACCGGCACAAAAGAACCGAATCCGAACGTTTCAAAAAATTCACCTACGACGAGATCATCGCCCGCGACAAAACCAGCCTCGACATCTTCTGGCTCAAAGACGATTCCCTCGCCGATCTCGACAACCTCCCCGACCCCGATGTCCTGGCATTAGATATAATAGAAAACATCGAAGCCGCCCTCGCCAGTTTCAAAAGCATTGTTGAAAAATTGAAATGATTGGATTTATTTAAGGTGTACTATCCTGAAAATTCTTTAATCTTGAAAATCCTGCTCAAAAATAAATATGCTAAATAATTAGGAATTTTCAACTATCCACCTTACCTTTGTTCCAAACTATCAGGATAATTGACAATTTATTGAACTATGAAACAATTATTATGCCATCCAGAGTATATCGAAGGACAATTTACCCAGAATTCCAGATTGTTTTATACCCAATTATACCCTGAATATACCTTTTTATACCTTTTTATACCTAAATATACCCAA
>CAIVEH010000064.1 GCA_903904855.1 uncultured Bacteroidota bacterium
AACCAGAAGCAAAACCAGAAGCAAAACCAGAAGCAAAACCAGAAGCAAAACCAGAAGTAGTTCAAACACCAGAATACAATAATTAGAAAAATAAAACGCAACATAAAATTATATATTAAACCTGCACTGAGCCTGCCGAAATCTGGTCTTTACATGCCAAAATCTTGCCACAAAGCCAGACACTTCATCTGGAGTCATTCTAAATTGATACTGAAAAAGTTTAGAAAATATATCAGTAAGTCTGTATGTTTAAGAAATATATTGTAGCGAGGCATGCGTTCCGAGATACTTAAATTGCAAAATATATGGAATACCAAAATTTTTTTAAGTCATTTAATGTACCTACTTTTACTTTTTAATGCATCAATAGCTTAAATACTAATCAATTAACTTTTATGAAGAAGAAAATTATCCTTCTGCCTCTTATAGGCGCAATGATTTATGTAGTTTTATCCGGTAGTTCGGCGGGAGCTGGATTATATTCAGGTGTTGAGGGTACCGGTGCAAGTGGTGCGCCAGGGTGTTCATGCCATAGTGGCGCTGCAACAGCATCTACAACAGTTTCAATCCAGCTTTATAGCGGCACTACATTGGTAACTAATTATACTGGAGGGGCATCTTATACAGTTAGAATTACCGGTACCCAGATTTCCGGATCATTGACTCTGCCAAAATTTGGTTTCCAGGTTGCTGCAGTTAACACGGGCACTTCAACCAATGCAGGCACTCTATCCGCCATTGCCGGTACTCATCCAGCTACAGTTTCAGGTATCAATTTGGTAGAACAATCATCTGCAATGTCATCAACTACCGGAACAGGTGGCAGCGGTACAACTTATGTTGTCAATATACCCTGGACAGCTCCTGCAGCAGGTACAGGAAGTGTTACCTTATTCGGTGTTATTAATTCAGTTAACGGTAATGGTGGTTCTGGTGGTGATAAATGGAATAACTCCAGTCTTGTTGTTCCGGAGGCTGTTGCTGCTGTTGCCCCTATTACCGGTACTTTCAATGTTTGCATTGGCTCTACAACTGCTCTGAGCGACGCCACAACAGGTGGCACATGGTCTAGCAGTGCACCCACAAAAGGCTCCATTTCTACCACTGGTGTTGTTACTGGTATAGCTTCAGGTACTACTACTATTACCTATACGGTTGGCCCTAATACAGTTACCGCAGTAGTTACTATCAATCCATTACCAGCCGCAGTTACAGGCACTCTAAAGGTTTGTCCCGGCCATACAACAACTCTTGCCGATGTAACTACCGGAGGTAGCTGGACGAGCGCTACTACTTCTATAGCCACTGTGGGCACATCAACTGGAGTAGTTACAGGTGTAGCTGCTGGCACCTCAGTAATTAGCTATACATTGACTACTGGTTGCTTTAAGACAGTTACAGTTACCGTTAATACGGTTGCTGCCTGCAAAACCGGTGTTCCTGTTTCTTCAGCTTTTCCAGATGGCCTTAACGTTTATCCGAATCCTTCACACGATGGTAATTTTACCCTTAATCTTGTTTCCGGGTACGAGGAAGAAGCCACAGTTGTTATTACCAATATTTTCGGCGCTAAAATCAAAGAATTTACAATCCGCACTAATCAGTCAGCAGATGTTTCAGCATGTACCACACCAGGTTTTTATCTGGTCAATGTATTTACTGAACATGAGCGATATGTAGCTAAAGTAATGGTTCAATAGTCTTTAATCTTTGCATATCAATTATTTAAAGTGGCCCTCCAAGTTCTACAAATCAGCTGGAGGGTCACTTTTTCAATTAATATTATATGTTTATTAATTCATTGAAAGATAAATATACGCCAGGTTTCCCTCCAGTCACAGCCGATGTCACTACTGAGTAAAACCGTTTTGGGTTCAGGCAGAGCTCTCGGAACCGATTATCAGCCTGCAAATATCCGCTCAAGTGCCCAGGCCTTCAGCCGCATTTCATCCCACTCTTTGGCAGGGTCACTGTCATAGGTAATGGCGCCGCCCGTCTGGTAGCAGAGGTAGCTCGTAGCGGCATTATAAAACAGGCTGCGGATAATGACATTGAAGTCGAAGTTGCCAGCAGGGGTAATGTAACCTACAGTGCCGGAGAATAACTCCCTCCGCGATTGCTCATACTGTTCTATAAGCTGCATCACTTTAAACTTAGGCGCACCGGTCATACTGCCCATAGGGAAGGAGCAATGTATGGCATCAGTGAAATTCAGGTCATCCCTCAATGTGCCACTAACAGATGAGATCATCTGGTGCACCTGCGGGAATGTATATATACCGAACAGTTCCTCCACCTTTATGCTGCCGGTATCGCAACAGCGGGCAAGATCGTTGCGCACAAGGTCGGTAATCATTACATTCTCGGCCTGCTCCTTGATGTCTTCGCTAAGCCTGTGTTTTATCTGTTCATCGGTGGCAGCATCAGGGTCCCGGCGGGCGGTACCCTTTATGGGTTGCGAGAGCAGGCGGCTGCCGGTTTTGCGCATATACCGCTCCGGGCTGGCACACATAAGGTAATGGTTATTCAGTCGGTAATATGCCGCAAACGGGGCAGGGGAGAGCTTGTTCAGCGCATGGAATACCTCCATCGGATCAATGACCGCATTTTCGCAATAACCCTCACTACAGCAGTTTATTTCATAGCAATCGCCATCGGCAATATGAGTCCGCAGTTTTTCAATAGTTTCAATATAGGTATCCTTATCTATTACCTGTTTGAACTGCAAGGATGGTAATTCTCGGTAAGAAGGAGTAATAACACTATCTATGATTTGGTGATAAACTTCATCCGTTGCTCCAAAGGTTTCAATGGTAAATGTAGTACAATCACGGCTGATGTAGCAAACGGTTTCAGGCACAAAAAACCGGAGTTCAGGAAACCCGGTCTTAACCGGTTTATCAGAGGTTAGTTTGGGCTCTGTACTGTTTTTAAAATCGTAGCATATATGCCCGAATAGCCAGTCTTTATTTTGTTGGTGGGTTCGTTGCAGCAGGGCAAGAGACGGAGATGGTTCATCGCCAATAATATGCAGTGCGCCCGCTGCCAGCAAGCATTCATAGGCTCCTTCAGCGCTGGAGTAGTGATTATTATCCAGAAAAATAAGGATGCTGAATTGTTTGGACCAATCCAGCATCCTTTGTTTTATATCATCTGCCTTGATCGCAGCTATTGAATAATCACCTTTATTTCGTTGCAATGTTTATTATTTCAGACTGATATTTCTCTCCTCGGAAGGATTAAAAATCATCGTCATCATCATCATCAAATCCACCGCCACCACTGAAGAGGCCAAGGTCTTTGAATTCCTCATCCACATCAAAATCATCATCCTTAGCCGACTTTTTCTTTGGGGCTTTGCTTTTAGATTTTGGCAGGTCGAATTCTTCAAATTCTTTTTCTATATCGTAATCGTCTTCATCGGCTTTTTCATAATCATCTTCCACATCATCCAGATCATCGTCGTCATCGTCGTCGTCAGATTTAGCTTTTTTAGAAGCTGTTTTTTTAGAAGCCGATTTCTTTTTAGGAGCCAGATCCAGATCTTCATCATCGTCGTCGTCATCATCATCAACCTTCTTCTTTTTTGATGAGACGGGCGCAGATTTTTTTCCAGGAGCCTTAGCTGCAGGAGTATCCATATCGTCATCGTCGTTATCATCTAAGTCTGCCTTTTTGGTCTTAGATGCAGCTTTCCTGGGTGCCGGAGTTGCGCTGGGAGTTGCACTTTTCTTGCTCGCGGCTTTCTTGTCCGTATTTGATTTCATATCACTTAAACTTGGTGCCGTAAAATTTTAATAGTTTGGTGAAATTGCCAAATTTTTTTTGTCTGAAAAAATATTTTTTTAAAAAATAGTTAGGAGCTGGTCCCGCCCTGTGCCATTTGATATAAAGGCGATCTTTGTTTCGAGGTATTGTTCCACAAAACTGCAGTAATCCCTGAACACCTGCGGTGTTTCGTCAAAGGTACTACATGTACTGATTGGCTTGTCCCAACCCGGAAAATTTTTATAAACCGGAGTTATTGAAACATCGCAGAGGTCATAAGGCAGTTCGTTTGTTTCAGTACCATCAGCAATATATGCCACAGCCGCTTTGATCGGGTTGAAATTGTCAAGTACATCTGCCTTTGTGATGATTAATTTAGTTACACCGCTAAGCATTACTGTGTACTTCAAAGCGACAAGATCAATCCAGCCACAACGCCTGGAGCGGCCGGTAACAGCGCCGAATTCATTGCCCACCTTGCGTAGTTCTTCGCCGGTTGCATCATCCAGCTCAGTAGGGAATGGTCCGCTGCCTACACGTGTGCAATAGGCTTTGGTAATACCATAAACCTCACCTATACGGGATGGGGCTACCCCAAGTCCGTTGCAAACACCTGCTGCAATAGTATTCGATGAGGTAACGAAAGGATACGTTCCATAGTCAATATCCAGCATACTGCCCTGTGCGCCTTCAGCAAGTACTTTTTTACCCTGCTTAAGTAGTTTGTCGAGCCAGTATTCCGAATTGATAATCTGTAGGGAACGGAGGTATTCACAAGCATCAAAGAAAGGCTGTTCCCATTGTTCCCAATCGGGCACAGCATCATACTGGCGCAGCATCTGGAGATGCTTCTGAGTCAGTTTATCATATTTTTTCCTGAAGTCCTTGCTAAGTATATCACCGATACGCAGTCCGTTTCGGCCGGTTTTATCCATATAGCATGGCCCTATACCTTTTAATGTCGAGCCAATCTTATCCTCACCCTTCGATGCCTCACTGGCCGCATCAAGCGCCCTGTGGGTTGGCAATATCAGGTGTGCCCGGTGGGCTATAAATAACCTTTGCAACACATCGGGCCTTAAAGGCAGTAACTGTTCTATTTCCTGTTGAAGGGAAACAGGATCTATTACCACACCATTGCCAATGAGATTAAGGCAATGGCTGTGAAAGACACCTGAAGGAATGGTGCGCAGTACTACCTTTTTGCCATCAACATATAAAGTATGTCCTGCATTAGGGCCACCCTGGAACCTCGCAATAATATTATAGCTTGCAGCAAGGTAATCTACAATTTTACCTTTACCCTCATCACCCCACTGTAAACCCAGCAAAACATCAATCATGAACCAATTTTTAGGAGCGCAAATTTAACGCAGAGAAAATTGAATTTTCAAATAACTATTCTAACAACTGTCAAAAGTATACAGTTGTTTTGAAAAAGCCCCTGATTTTCTGATCCTGTATTATTTTTTATTTTTCGGGTCTTCAATTCCGGCATCAAATCCCTGCAGTGTAGATAGTAATTGCTGCATGGTGCGCTTGTAGTTATCGGCAGATCCATCCAGGAAAATAGTATTCCCCTTGCCATATTCTGCAAAATGCTTGATGGCATCTGTCCACATAGAGAACAAAATATAGGAGGCATCCAGATTGGCAGTTTCCATTTCTTTAGCTGCCGAGGCCATACCACGGGCCACTTCTTCCCTGAAGAGGGCAACACCCTGTCCGCGCATCTGGGCTGCAGTACGCTCTGCATCAGCCGAAATTTTAATAGCATTACCTTCAGCTTCTGCACCCTTGGTTTTGGTAATAAGCAAGGCCTGGCCTTCGTTTTCGGCGGCAGCTTTAAGGTTATTTGAAGCCACAACTCTCGACATTGATTTCATAATATCCTCGTCAAAACTGATATCATTAATCTGCAGATCCATCAGGTGATAACCCCATGTTTCCAGTTGCTTGTCCAGTTGTTCCTTTACATGGTGAATAATCTCAGTGCGGAGCAACAGTATTTCTGATTGCCTTTTGGTGGCCACAAACGCTCTTACAGCGCCTTCCACCGACCTGATCAGCGCCTGCATAAAGCTACGCTCATCCATGAATTTGAATGCCACATTCTGAATGGTTTCTGTTTCTTCATTGAGTACAGAGTACAGTAGCATGGCAGTAAAATATACATTTGCCTGATCCTGCGAAATGGCCTGGAATTTCAATTCCATAGATCTGTTCTGGTAAGAAATCCGTTTAAAAATCACCTCAATAAAGGGCAATTTCATGTTCAGACCCGGACGCAGAATGCGCCTGAATTTACCGAAAACCGTTACTACAGCTACATTTCCCTGCTGTACCGATACAAAACTCATCATTATAATCACAAGAATGATGAAGAAAAATATTGAACCACCTATCATGTTTTTGAATTTTTAGGAAATTTACAATTGTTTCATCAATTACAATAACAAAATTTGAAATTTCATTGAGTTATAATTTTGACCGGCAATATATTTTAACAATGGCATCAGCATACGGATAATGGCCCGTATAGCATATCCATTAATGTAATTACAAGAATGGGTATTGTTACAAATGAGATTAGGATAGAAATGCCAAGTAAAAGGAACAAGATTAATCCCGTGCTTATCTTATTATAAACCTTTGTGAACCTTCTTAGCAGGAAACGCAATGAAAAATAAAGTATGCCTACCTCTGCCAGGAATACAACAATGCATAACAGAATAAATAAAGCAGACATATTGCTTTCAAAGTTATTCATTTCATTGAATCAATTCCGGATAATCTTGTTTGTTGTTTTTAGAACGCAGATTTGATACAATTTATAAAGTTCAGGTAGGGAATAACAATTTATGCATTAAACAACATTGAAACAGATATTTAAAATTTCGACTCCTGTTAATCCGTTCTTTTCTACTTTGCAGAATAATAATTTTTTAACTTTTCATCAATTTCAACCTGAATGAAAAAACGCCTGCCCTGGTTGCTTATCTACCTGCGGATTTTCCTCACAGTATTCGTGGTGCTTTTTGGCTATTGGGGCAAAACGGGTCCTGTATATATAGTATTGATGCTGGTTGCCGCTGCTACTGATTTTTATGACGGTGTACTTGCCCGCAAATTCAAAGTTGAAACTGCTTCACTCCGGCAATGGGATAGTATTGCCGATACTATCTTTTTTATGGGTGTATTTGCAGGTATGTGGCTGGCGTTTCCTGCTGTTATTATTACTTATTGGTGGGGTATCAGCGCAATTATAGGTCTCGAGGTCGTGCGGTATTGTTATGATTTTATCAAGTTCAGGCGGGGAGCGAGTTATCATGCTTATAGCGCCAAAGTATTCGGTGTTTCTCTGCTGGTAGCCACCCTTTCCATCATGGTTTTTGGGGTTGCATGGCCTTTTCTACCCATCTCGCTGATTATCGGTATCCTTTCTGAACTCGAAGGCCTAATCATGTCTGTAATCCTTGTCAGGTGGACTTACAATATCAAGCACCTGGGCATTGCGTTCACAGTCCGGAAAAAACAGTTATCTGAGTCTAAAATGACCTAAACTGCCTCTTTGCAATACTTCCTGTTCCATATACTTCTTCCTACTTAAAACTTTAGAATTATCTTTACCCACCCATGTTCAGCAGCAAGTCTTTATCCTCATCTTACTGGCCAGGTATTATTATCTTTTTGGTTACCCTCGCCATTGGCCTGACTATATATCAGGACTATGGAATATCGTGGGATGAACCCATTCAGAGAGGGATGGGTAATGTTAGTTATAATTACGTTTTTCACAACGATTCTTTCCTGGTACACTTTGATGAACGAAGCCATGGCGTGGCCTTTGAGCTGCCTCTTATTGCACTGGAACGGAAAATGCATATCACCGATCAGCGCGACCTTTACCTGATGCGGCACCTTGTAACCCATCTGTTTTTTCTCATCAGTTGTTTTTTCGGTTATATACTTTGCCTTCGGTTGTTCAAAGACCAGTTTCTGGCATGTCTTGGCTATATCATGTTTGTCTTTCACCCCCGTATTTATACCCATTCTTTTTTCAATACCAAGGACATCCCTTTTCTATCCGCCCTGATTATTTTATTTGCAGTTACGCAGATAGCATTCGATAAGAAACGAACGCTATGGTACCTGCTTATGGCTGCTGCCTGTGCTTATGCTACAGCTATCAGGGCAATGGGCATCCTGTTTGCTGCCGGCATCAGTATGTTCTTTATTATCGACATCATTACCGCCATACTTAAGAAAGAAAAACCAGTTAAGGAAGCGGGCAGTTTTATTCTGTTCCTTGTGGCTTATGTGTTATGCCTGATTGGTATGTGGCCCATACTCTGGACCAGGCCTGTTTTTCATTTTGTTGAAGAGTTCAAAGCGCTGTCGCATATATACTGGCACGGATTTATTTTGCTGAATGGTATAAATTATCCTGGCGAAGAGTTGCCCTGGTATTATGCACCTGAATGGTTATCCATATCTACACCGCTGGTCTGGGTCATATCCGGTTTTGCTGGTTTGGTGTGGCTTATTGCTGCGTTTCTCAGAAAGCCATTCAGTTTCCTGGGGCATTCGGTGCAGCGTAATTTCCTGCTGTATGCTATCTGCTTTACCATTCCAGTACTTATGGTTATCGCCCTGAAATCTATTCTTTACGACGACTGGCGTCATCTCTATTTTATTTACCCATCATTTGTATTGCTAGGCCTTTTTACTTTGAGTCAATTCAGGAGTGGGGTAGGGCGAAAGATTGTTGTTTCGCTGAGTCTACTACAGGTGGGGGTATTAGTGGTTTTTATGATCAGAAATCATCCGTTCCAGAATGTGTATTTTAATGAGTTGGTATCTCATAAATCAGAGCATCTGAGAACCAGTTTCGACATGGACTACTGGGGGTGTGCCGATAAGCAAGGTATAGAATACATCCTGGCTCATGACCCTGCCGATACTGTGAAAATCTGGTGGTCGCTCGACCCTGTGGGCAATAACCGGATGATGATACCTGCCAGTATCAGGGAGCGGGTAAAACTTGTTGATTCGGCGCAGGCTACCTACTTTATGACCAACTGGCGCAACCATCCCACCGATTATCATTTCCCCGAAATATACCACGATTTCAGGGTCTTGAACAGCAGTGTGCTGCGCGTTTATAAAATGCATTAATTCTGGATATTGAAGCAAGGCAGTTTATAATATCAGGATCCAATCTCGTCAACTTAAGCGTTTAAAAAACTTAGCCCACGGTTTTAACCGTGGGTAAGGTGTATAACAGATATTATAACCGTTTTAACGGTTTTTTGTAGGCTGGTAGTTCATTAAAATTGTTATGCAAATCTGTATTATAAATCCACCACGCCGGATGAAATCGTGGGCTATGTAAATCGGTAATTATCTTAAGTATGATTATTGCATCAATATCATTATTTGAGTTATCAATTTCCTGTTTGTGATGCTATTATTGAATATCCACAAAATACTGCTTTGTTTTAATCCAATGGATAATCAGGTAGACAAGAATGCCAAACGGGGCAAACATAATAGTTAGCAACAAAACCAATACAACCAGCCAATAGGGTATATTGCTTTTGGCAGCATTGTTTTTTATCCAGATTCCTAAAAGTATATCAAGGCTCAGAATATGCGCCCAGCCACCATCTACCAGGTATGGATTCGAAAAAATCCGCATTACACCATCAAAAGACATAAAAGCGCTTGGCCCTCCTACATCTCCTATATTGCCGAAATTAAGATAACTGTAAACTATAGCCATCATTGCAAATACAATACCAATTACAAATCCATCAACCCCTTTCCAGAAAGGGCTCAACAGGATAAGCGATAACCAGCCGATACCCCCGATAACTGTAATTAGTGTAAAAAATGTTGCTGCGCTCATAATTTTTTGTTTTAGTTGTTATTATACAATGCAAGGGATAGAAAAATGATTTTATCCGAAGCTATCTTTGTCCTTTTAATTATAACTTAATGATCTTGTGTGCTTTGTGTTATGCCTTGTGAACTTTATGGTTAAATTTTATTGCAACAATTTTTGCAGTGACGGATAGAATTTGTGTTGTTTTTTAATCAAAACAAACTACATAATTTACAGGGAAAGGGCCATCTGTGAGTCCCATGCCCTTACCGGCGCTGCCTGGCTCAAGTCTAACATTTTTAAGCCTTAGTATTGCCGCAGTCATTTCTGTGAGTGTAACCGCATTAATATACTTTCCATAACACTCATGCAGCGCGAATCCATAATTCATATAGGTGGAAGTACGGTCGCTAATGAATTTTTTAGGGTCTGGAAATGCAGCCGGATCAAACATAGCCGAAGAAGTTAGTGTCATAACTGTTCTCTTGGGCTTTATTGTATACTGTTTGCTTCCATTTCCCTTTATGGTCTGTGTGGTTTCACTATACCTTATCACACCTGGCTGGGTAGGGTTAAAACGCATTGCTTCTTTTACATAGCCATACATTTTGTCCATATCCCCCGAATTGGCCACCTCAATTGCCGCCTGTAGTGTATCTGGCCTGCTAAACAATTCTTCAAGTATTAAAATAAGCGATTTATTGGTGCCTTCCTGTATGCCGGTAAGCAGGCCCCCAATATTGCGTTGAATCACATCGACATCGGCCCATTTGTATTCATCCTTTTCTGCCATGTGTATCATCCGGTTCAGCAAATTATCAGCGATCTCCTTTCCTTCTCTCCTCTGTTCTTGCCTCTCATTGATTACCGATACTACCCATTCCATTCTCTGAACGCCATATTCACAAGCCAGGTCATGTTTCTTTTTATTGTTGGTAAAATTCAGGAACAGGTCATAGAACATTACTTTGTTCCATTCTATCATCAGGGGCTCATTCGGCGATGGAGTGCCAAAATAATAATCGAGCAGGCGCACTAAAATAACTCTTGCAAAACTGGCCGATACGTCCAGCTTCCCATATTGGTGCGCATTATTAATTATTTCTTCTGCTTGAGAACGCACAAATTTCCGGATCATCTCAAGGTCTTCCCTGTGCGAGGCTCTTCTTACAAAATCCCGCTCCCTGTCGAACTGAGGATTATTCCTGTCCATACCCAGAAAGAATGCACCTTTCTGGGCCGACATTTTTTTTGCATTTATTTCTTCAATGGTAAAGTCATTATCCCGGTTCAGCACTTCTGTAACAAGGTCATTCTTGCATACCAGAACCAGTTTCAGAAACGGCAGTTTCAAAACCGGGAAGTGCTTTTGTAAAAAATAAAATAGCTTGTATTGATTTTTTGCTAGTGATGTAACTTCTCCGTTCACAATCCTTGCCAGTATCCCTTTTTCTTTTGGTATTTCAGATTGGGGCCGGGCTGTTGTCCGGTTTTCAAGATACATTCTTAAAGCAAACTGACCGGCTGCAGTTGCCCTCAGCTCAATAACAGCATTACGGTAATCATCCGGTACCTGGCTGATGTTGGGCAAAGCGCCACCAAATTCTTCAGGCAGGACCATTGCCGCAGCAATTGCAGCAAAAGATAGATCGGCCAGCGTAAAGCATTCTCCTACCAGATATCTCCTTCCATCGGTAAGCAGGTCATCAACTTTTGAAAATATTTTTTTGATTTCTTTAAGGTAGTCTTCAGCATGAAAAAGGGAAAGATCATACTCATTGTTTATGCTTTTCTTAACTGATCCGAAGCCAATGCTGAGGAGAAATTTCTGTCCGGATGAAACCTGCTCTTTAAAGACCGGTTTAGCAAAACTTGCGGAGGTAAGTAATTGCGAATATAGGTACCTGTTTACTTTACCCTCAAAGAATTCACCTGTAAATAAATGATATAATTCTAAAACTTCATTAGCTGCATTAGCTTCTTTTGGTATTAATCTGTTTTGAGGAGTGCATCTTTGCTCATAAAAATGTATGATACTCTCCGCATTATAAATCAATGCATCGGTCATTTGCAAAACCGGACAATTTTCGGGATTGTCTTTTCCGGTTAGTTTTGCAATAGTTGGTTTAAGTAACCCGGGAGCGTGCGATTCATTTTTATACAATATGGAATTCCTGTCCAGAACCCATCGGGCTATTTCGTCGGCCAGTCCGGTATTGTTATTAACAAAGGTTGGAACAAGCTGGGCATAATTAAATTCCTTTTTGAACCTGATATCGTTTAAATGGTTTTTTATTTGAGTCATATAAAAATATTATAAGTAAGCAAGATTGTTTGAAAATACCTAAAATAAAATATCAATAAAAAAAGGTAAATAGGACTATGAAATTGCAGCTTTTACATTAGTAATTGTTTCGTATTATGTAGCTTGTTTTGAAGGCAGCAGGTATCCAAATAAGGCATTTCGGATCTTTTTATCCTGAATAAAAGTACAAATCCAAAGACAGTACCCTGGTCCTTAGGGTACTGTCTTCGGCAAAATATTAAGGATGAGTTTTAAAATAGTTTGTTGTGCCGGTTACTCCAGAATTATATAAATCAGTTTCTTGTTGAGCGGTTAAGTCAAAGTCAGTAGCAGAGATCCCTAAATCATCAATAAGGACAGTTCGGCCCATCATTTCCGGATCCTTATCAAAATCAACTACCTGCGAATCAAGTACTGTTTCAAACAGGTATTTCACATATTTTCCAATGTGGTCCATTTTCAGGCCATTATCAACTGGTGCTTTGTTGTCTGTAAGGTAAAAGCCCAGCGTTTCCATATTAATACCTGACGCTGAATCAAATGCTGTAAGTGGATAATTATAAACTACACCTCCATCTACAAAAATGTGGCTGTTTGGTTTATGATTGGAGAATTGCCATGCTTTAAAGAACAGCGGAATTGACATAGAGGCCCTAACTGCTTCAGCAACAATGGTATCGGGGGTGGTTTCAAAAGAAAACTCCTGAACTGTCTGCATATTTAAGTCTGTCGAAAATACATGCAGGTCTTTGGTTTTTGCCCCATTTTCGCCAACGTGGTTTTTAAAATCAGCAAACGTAGCGTTTGCTTTTAATCCGGTAGGATTTATTCCCGGCAGGTTAAATCCTGTTCCGGTTACTCCGTTTTGAATGAACTTCAGCAGAGTATCTCCTGCATATAAGCCATAAGTAAATGGAATGCGCAACGGATCTTCCTTGTCTTCAAAAGATTTGAATCCCGTACCATTTACTATTGCCTGAGTCTGATCGGCAGAATAATTCAGACAAACCAACATTGCAGTTATTGCTCCTGCTGACGTACCTGCAACTTTCTCAATGCCCGCAAGTATGTTCTCCTTTTCCAGTACTTTTAAAGCACCTGCATAGGCTATTCCCAGAACGCCACCACCTTTAAATGCTAAGTTTTTAATTTTAGACATTGTATTTTGTTTTTATGTTATTGATAAAATTTAAATAGTAGATAGATACCGGATTGCGGATATAGAAGGGAAGAAAAAGTAAGCGCCCCCTTTTACACTTACAAATATTGGCAGGTCCTTGTAGCATTTATTCACAGGTTCTGCCTGAACTGTAAAATTCTGAACCAGTTTTTCGCCAGTCATTGCTACATCTCTAACCCCGGTTATCGGATCAGGATCATTATATAAGTTCTCGAACCTTGGGAAATTGGCCCAGGTATGCTGGATAAATTCAAACTGATCTGATATATCAGCATTAAAGCACATGAAATGCAGGCCAATTTCATTTTTGGCATGATGGTTGGTTGGTGTGCTTATCAAAGGTTCTCCGTAGGAGCGCCCACGCCTTATGATCCTGTGTTTTTTGGTCAGCTTCACTGAAAGTTCCGGGCTGTTATCTTCGAATGCATCTCTTGGGTTATTCCGCCTCATGTGCGAACCAAAAGGGCATTTGAGCCCTTCTTTATCATCAGGCTGATAACCAAAATTATCATCATTGCTCATTCCTTCAGGCATTTTGTCCGGAAACTTTGCAAGCGGGGAACCATTTGGCCACCTGCCTACCATTTTAGATGCCAGTTTTATACTTTCATTGATGTCCGGTTCGCCGTTTTCTTTCTTTGTTTTTTCATTGGTATACCCCCAGAACGCATCAACCTTTTCTTCCATTTTGCGGTAAACAAGATAACTGCCATTGAATCCCAGATCCCGCTTGCCCGATCCTCCCGGATCGAGGGGTAACAGACTTACATCGCCCTGCTTGTTATCATATATAAACGGAGTATCGGGATAAACACCATATTCGTTTTTGTACCCAAGTATAAATTCGCCTGTTGCAACTGTATTATTCGGATGTTTATCAGAGTCAACTCCTTCAATTCCCGGCTGCGAAATACCATCCCTGAAACCGATATGAATTTTGTTGTCCTCAAGCAGGCAGCCATCCAGCGGCACAAGGATTTCAAGCTTGTGGTCTTTTAGTTCTTCTTCAATTTCCAGGCAATATGTTTTCAATATCTCTTCATCCCTTGCAAATACCATAAGTATGAAATGAATATTATCTTCTGTAAATAAAGGATCCTTATTGGCTCTCATTTTATTATAACCGAATTCCCAGTTTTCAGCGCCGTTGGTGCCTAAATCTCCCAATATCCGGTTGCGGTGATCTGTGTCCAGCCCCTCTTTAAATTCCTTGGAGAAATCTTTAAGGTTATCGGCCGACATGCCCAACGCTACCAGACCAGGATGGGTAACAGCTACATTTATGCACTTTTCGGCAGGTTTGTGCTCGCCATCCGATACGGTAGTACTGAGCTTTTCCAGCCATTTTTTGGCTGGTATCGGCTCAGTTATACGCAACAGAAAATACCTGGTAGCCCTCATTTTGCCATATCCTTTTAATAGGAAACCCTGGATATCTTTTTTATCAATTGTCATTGTTGAGATTTTTTTTTGTTTGCACCCTGCCAGAGTTAAGGAAGGATATGAATTGAAAATGTAAAAATTGAAATGTAAGTGGTTGTAAAAAACAGGTATTTAACCATTAAATCCACGACAACAATTTCTGCGCCTGGGCTTCAGTCAGCTTTTTAGGGAAAGCATTCCTGATTGCAGTATTATTATTGATGTTTTTAATAGACTGTCCTTTGTCTTCAGCATACCACACCTGGGTCTGTATCTGGGTATACCGTGCCCACGCCAGAAACTGCCTTTGGTTGTAGGCGCCCTTGGTTACGAGCATAAATGCTTTTGGGAAATAACGGGTATTACTGAAAATGCCTGTAAGCCCCCAGCCCGATTTATCAATAAAATCTCCCAGGTACTGAGTCCAGCTGCCATCAAAATTGCTGAAAAACAATACCCTTTTATTGTTGTTGATCATTACCCACCGTGCAAAATGGATGGTAGGGATACCCATCAGTTTTCCTTTTACAAAAATTGCTTTAACCAATACCCGAGCCAGCGCAAAAAAGGAAAGAAGTGTTACTATCCGCATCATGCCGGGTTTCATATCTACAACCTGCGAAAACTGGTTCTGCCAATAGAAGTCTTCATCTTTTTCCAGATGCTCCATAGTTTTAAGATCCAGTTGATTGGGGGTTAAGCCAAGCGGAACATCTTTATTTTCATGAAAAACCTGTAGTATGATAACCCAGATAATTATTACGGGCAGCAGCAGAATGATGATAAGGATACTGAACCCTGCCATGAGGTAATTGATTCCGGGCAGCTCTATGTTTTTCTTGGCCCAGGCAAATTCCGGTTTTGAAAAAACGGAATTCTTCAATGACTCATGAATTTCAGAGGCGCTTTTCCCTTTCCAGTTTCCACTGTTAATCAGGTCAAACAATTCCTGGTGCAGCGCTTTTTCCTGCCTTATTACTTCCAGTGTACGGTGTGGCGAACCCTGGTAGAAAGCAGCCTCCTTGGTTCGCGATTTACGGAAGAATTCCAGTTTGTTGTTCTTGTCATAACCCTTGATATGCGCATAAATTAAATCTAGCGTTGGCCCGATCTTATTTACGATATCCTGGATCTGCTGGTCTGGATCACCATCGAAATTGGAAGATAATACCAGTTGTGCTGCAAATACCTCACCTGCCTGATTGGTATGTTTATCTACAATTACCAAACGGGCATATTGTATGGTTCCAACTTTGCCCAGTTCACCGGCAAATTCCTCCTTCCTAGACGAAAAAAGTGTTCTTAACTTTTCTAATTGATGATCTTCTATTTCAGAGATCAGCGTTAATGCATTCTGTTTCATTTGAGTTAAATTCGTTCCAAACCTAATAAATACTATTTTAAAATCATAACGGTTATTTTAAAAAGTTAGGTTATTTTATACGAATTGCATCAATTAATTTCCTATAAAAAAAGATATTATTTTCAATATATACCATATAAAGACCTTTATCTCATTAATAGGTGGGTTTTTGTATACAGTTTAATGAATTGGATTAATTATAAGCACATAAATGCATATAACCAAATGCATACTTTGTGGTAAATAACTGCACAACCAAATACTGTCATTCAGAATGCAAAAACCAATATGGATTTTCCGGCTTATTTAATAAACATATGCACTATAGAATAAACCAGCATTGCCAGCAGACCGCTGATAGGTATTGTCATTACCCAGGCCCAAACGAGGTTGATAGTAACTCCCCACCGCACGGCTGAGAAGCGCTTGGTGGCGCCAACGCCTATTATGGAACCGGTGATGGTGTGCGTGGTACTTACGGGTATTTTCAGGTTTTCGGTAAGGAAAAGGGTAATGGCTCCAGCAGTTTCGGCAGCAACTCCCTCAAATGGAGTAACTTTGGTAATACGCGTACCCATGGTTTTGATGATTTTCCATCCGCCGCTCAGCGTGCCGAGCGAGATGGCAGAATAACAAACAAAAGGCACCCATACCGGCATCTGGCTGAAATTGGCTATGCGGTGGTCGCATATCAGCGCCACGGTAATAATACCCATAACTTTCTGAGCATCATTGCCTCCATGTCCTATACTGAAAGCTGCAGATGAAATAAGCTGAAAACGCTTCAGGTACATAGTAGACCGTGCCTTGTTCAATGAGCCGAGGAACATGGTGAATATACTCATGGCAAACAGAATGGTGGCCAGCAGTATCCATTTGAAATTGTGCGTATCGAGAATTACCCTGAGCAGGTAGCTATCTGAATACCCCTTCAGATTCTTGGGGTTAAGCTCCATTACGTTTAAAAGCATGATGAAGACAATGACCATTACACCTGCTGAAATGATCTTAGGTATCATACCCCTCCTGAAGGAATAAATAAACCACAGCGAGATGATATAGGCAATGATCATTCCCATAAAAGGAGCCAGAATAATGAAGCTCATTGTCTTGAAAATGGGTTCAGAATTAATACTGAAAAAACCGCCTGCATGAGCTATAGCTGCACCTGCAAAGCCCCCAATAAGTGTATGCGATGAACTGGAAGGTATACCAAACCACCATGTAAACAGGTTCCAGGATATAGCAGCCAGCAGGCCCGACATAATAACGGGTAACGTAATAAACTCCTCTTTTACGGTTTTGGCAATGGTATTGGCAACACCATGATCTTTGAATATGAAAAAGGCCACAAAATTGAACAGGGCGGCCCATACTACAGCCTGAAAAGGTGTCAGGACTTTAGTAGATACAATGGTGGCAATTGAATTTGCCGCATCATGAAACCCATTGATATAATCAAAGAGAATGGCTAAAACTAAAATAACTATAAGAAGCACTGGTAAAGCCGTTAAGAGTATTTGATAATAATGGATTCAATAACATTTGCTGCATCTTCGCACTTATCAGTAACTGTTTCCAGCATCTGGTAAATATCTTTCTGCTTGATCAATTCTACCGCAGTTATCTGGGTGGAGAATAATTTCATCAGTGTGCTGTCGAGCAGATCATCGGCATTGTTTTCCAAACTGTTGATGATAACGCAGGCTTCGGTAACCGCTCTCAGGTCTTTCATATCCCGGAGTGCAAAAACCGATTTATTGATCTCCTGGATAGATTTATAAATTATCTCTGCGAACGCTGGCAGGGTGTTATATTGGTCGTCGATCTGGTAATTGACGATTCGTTTGGCGCCGCCCCATATATAATCGGCAATATCGTCGAGAGATGTGGCGAGGTAATGAATATCCTCACGGTCGAACGGAGTTATGAAATTACGCCCCAGCTCAATAAATACCCTGTGGGTGATTTCATCATTTTTGTGTTCCAGATCTTCAAGGGATTTCAGAATAGCATCTCTTTTTGAGAGATCTTTTTCTTCTAGGGCTTTCTTGAAAACATCACCCATCTGTACGAGTGTGGTAGAAACCTCTTCAAAAAGGGAATAAAAAATCCTGTCTTTGGGCAAAAAAAACTTCAGTACCTGGTCGAGAGACATAACAATTTCTTAATGAAAATTTAACACAGCAAAGCTAGCTCATAAACTAATCCTTGCGCCTCTTAATAAAGACTTAATAATAACTTAACATTGCGGTATGCTTATTGCGAAATTCGTTATGTATAGGTTCGGGATTATCTCTGTAAAAATTAGCTCCAAGAGGTTTCTAATCATTGAAGTGTGTATTTTTGGATTACTTTTAAATCCTTTAGCAGCATTAAACTGAAACAAGTGATTATTAAAACAAAAATTGAAGAGTCGGATTACATACGGTTTGTTTTTACGTCAACGTACAAAGCCCCTGTTTATCGTATACTTATTGTAATTATTTTATAGGTATAGGCACTTAGGTCGCAATATCAATCCTTTGATAACAAGCGTATTGGATCATTTTTGACCATTCTTTTTATAAGGGTATCAAAGATTACTCCCATTTTTTGTCTTCTGTTATATCTAAAGTGATATTCAT
>CAIVEH010000065.1 GCA_903904855.1 uncultured Bacteroidota bacterium
AAATTAGACATTATAAACCGGCATTGGTATTCTTTGCTGCCTTAAAAAATGACGTTTACATATTGCGCCTTCGCGCCTTAGCGTGAGATTTTTTTCATGCCACTCTTTATAGTCTATTCAATATTACACCTCACGGCCTGG
Source organism: uncultured Bacteroidota bacterium (assembly GCA_903904855.1). GTDB lineage: Bacteria > Bacteroidota > Bacteroidia > Chitinophagales > Chitinophagaceae > Nemorincola. The sequence continues at coordinate 142 of CAIVEH010000065.1, forward strand.
TATGTTGCTGTGCAGTTTAGCTGCAAAATTTAGTTGCAAAAATAAAACTCCCCGCCTGGGTTGCCAGACGGGGAGTAAAAACTATTTCTGCTTCCTTATTCAGCCCTCTTCTCCGGCCTCATCTGCGGGAAGAAAAGTACATCCTGTATCGAAACCTGCCCGGTAAGCAGCATTGCCAGCCGCTCTATACCAAAGCCAATACCTGCCGTTGGCGGCATACCATATTCCAGCGCCCTCAGAAAATCATAATCTATGAACATAGCCTCTTCGTCGCCCCGCTCCATCAGTTTCACCTGGTCCTCAAAGCGCTCCCGTTGCTCTATCGGGTCATTCAGTTCACTGTATGCATTGGCTATTTCTTTTCCGTTCACTATCAGCTCAAAACGCTCTACCAGCCCTTCCTTTGTGCGGTGTTTCTTGGTCAGCGGGCTCATCTCCACCGGGTAGTCGGTAATAAACGTGGGCTGTATGTAATGCTTCTCACATTTCCCGCCAAAGATTTCATCTATCAGCTTGCCCTTACCCATCGTCGGGTCTACCTCTATTTTCAGCTTATGACACACATGTCTCAGCCCCTCCTCATCCAGGGCGCTTATATCAAATCCGGTATGTTCATGTATAGCATCATAAATACTGATACGCTTATACGGCGCTTTGAAGTCAATGATAATATCCTCAATCTTGGTCTGGCTGCTCCCGTTGGTCGCAATTGCCGTTTGCTCCAGCATCTGCTCGGTCGTTTCCATCATCCACAGATAGTCTTTATACGCCACATAAAATTCCAGGATAGTAAATTCCGGATTATGCGTGCGGTCCATACCTTCATTCCTGAAATTCCGGCTGAACTCATATACCCATTCAAACCCGCCTACTATCAGCCGTTTCAGGTAAAGCTCATTGGCTATACGCAGGTACAGCGGCATATCCAGTGCATTGTGGTGCGTGATGAAAGGCTTTGCAGTAGCCCCACCCGGTATGCTTTGCAGCACAGGCGTATCCACTTCCAGCGCTCCCCTGTCGTTCAGGAAAGACCGGATCGCATTTTTCATCTTGGTAACCTTTATAAATGTATCCCTCACCGCAGGATTTACAATCAGATCGGCATACCGCTGCCGGTACTTAAACTCCAGGTCTGTTACTGCATCAAATACCTCACCATCTTTTTCCTTGGTTACCGGCATTGGGTGCAGCGATTTGGTCAGCAAAGTAAATTGCTGCACATGCACAGAGGTTTCGCCCGTTTTGGTAATAAACACATACCCTTTCACACCTACTATATCCCCAATGTCCAGCAACTTCTTCCATACCAGGTCATACATGGTCTTATCCTCACCTGGGCAAATCTCATCTCTCTTTATATAAATCTGTATCCTGCCACTATGATCCTGCAATACTGCAAAATTGGCTTTGCCCATATCCCGCACACTCATAATTCTCCCTGCAAATGAAACAGACTGAAAGCGGTCCTTGGTTTCCTCTGTATACTCTTCCTTCATCTGCCTTGCGCTATGAGTAATCTCATACAGCGGTGCCGGATACGGATTTATTCCTATCGACAATAGTTCCTTTAGTTTTTCACGCCTTATAACTTCCTGTTCGTTCAGTGTTGCTTGCATAACTGCAAAAATAATAGTTTAAAGGGTATTTCTTTCACGGCCACCTGTTATAAGTTTTCAGTTAATAAATGAAGCAAGTAAGTTTTTCATAAAATTTCCCCGTGTATAGAATTATTTTTAAAAAAATAACGGAATTGTTTACTAATTTTAAATTCTTTTACAAAAACCAAAAATAAAAAATCATCATTTGACACTAAAATCAGGGATACTTGAAATAACCAATTATTCGCGCTTTAGTCTCTTTTAGAAGTATGTTAGTATGAGCATTTCGCCAAGGTTTATAGTTGTTGACGACGATAAATTTAATAATGCCTTATGTACAATGGTTATCGGTAGAATTTGCCCCGATGCCCAGGTTTTGACTTTCCATGACCCAATTGCTGGTTTTGATTATCTTATTAACGATGCCCCCAACTTCAGCGTAACTCATCCGGTAGTGCTCTTACTGGATATCAATATGCCGGTAATGAATGGCTGGGTATTCCTCGACAAATTGAATCATTTTATTGTCGACCAGAATAAGTCAATTACCGGCCAGCTCATCATTTATGTACTTTCTTCTTCAGTAGATAAAAAAGATATTGATAAAGCCATGCAGTATCCAAATGTGGTTGATTATATCATCAAACCCATTACCAAAGAAATTATCCGCAAAGTGCTTGATCAGGTAGTTAAGTAATACCTGAGTGTACATCCACGATGCAAATTTGACAGTGGTGAAGACAATAAAACAATAGCGTTAAACTATTCCATAAATTTAATTACCCCCTCTGAAATCCATATAGTCATTCATATCTAATCCCTACGTTTTTTTATCATTTAACTTATTTAACACCTCCTAACCGGTATTAATCCGTACATTTACACTTTAACGCGTGTTTCCAACCTTTTAAAACAGCTTGTGATACACACCTATTCACTCCCCGCTATGGTGGGGGTAAGGTACAGGCAGTTAGTTATTTTTAAACCAATTTAATGAAATTTAATGAGTTAAATCTCATAGCCCCTATATTACAGGCGCTTGAGACAGAGGGATATTCACAACCTACCCCTATCCAGGAACAATCCATTCCTATTTTGCTGCAACGTAAAGACCTGTTGGGATGTGCACAGACAGGCACCGGCAAAACAGCGGCATTCGCTATTCCTATCTTGCAGATTTTGCACCAGGAACATGCCGAACGCACACATAAAAACATCAAAACACTGATATTAACCCCCACCCGCGAGTTGGCAATACAGATAGGCGAAAGCTTTGCAGCTTATGGCCGCAATCTGCGCATCAGGCATACAGTTATCTTTGGTGGTGTTACTCAAGGCTCACAGGTACAGGCTTTACAGAGAGGCGTTGATATCCTCATTGCCACACCCGGTCGTCTGCTCGATCTTATGAACCAGGGCTACATCAATCTCACCAACATCAGCATCTTTGTACTGGATGAGGCCGACCGTATGCTCGACATGGGCTTTATTCATGACGTAAAACGTGTGGTTGCTAAACTCCCACTCAAAAGACAAACTTTGTTTTTCAGCGCTACTATGCCACCTGAAATTCAAAAATTGGCCAATACCATACTGGTAAAACCGGAAATGGTTGCAGTTACGCCACCAGCCACTACAGCAGAACTCGTTAATCAGTCCGTCTTTTTTGTTGGGCAAAAAGATAAACGCCAGTTGCTGCAATATGTATTGCATGATAAGTCAATCAAAACAGCGCTGGTATTTACCCGCACAAAGCATGGCGCCGATAAGGTGGTAAAAGACCTGGTTAAAGAAGGTATAAGTGCCGAAGCTATTCATGGCAACAAAAGCCAGAATGCACGTCAGCGGGCATTGAGCAATTTCAAAGAAAATAAAATCAGGGTTTTGGTTGCAACTGATATTGCTGCACGGGGAATTGATGTAGACTTACTTAGCCATGTTATAAACTATGAAATACCGGAAGTACCTGAAACCTATGTGCACCGCATTGGCCGCACAGGCAGGGCAGGAGCTACAGGTATTGCCATGTCGTTTTGCGATGCCGAAGAAATGCAGGATTGGAAAAACATTCTGAAACTAACAGGCCAAAAGATTCCGGTTGTTGAGGGTCATCCATTTCCGATGGCTGCTGCAAATCAGGTTGTAATCAATCTGCCCAAAAACAAAGAAGTTGTGCGCAGGCCTAATGCTGTTGCAGGTTTTAACTCCGGCAACAACAACAATAAACGCCGGTTTACTGGCGGTTCCGGCAGGGCCAGATAAAGCTAAATGAATAATACTACACCCGGATTCAATGTGAATTATTTCACACGTGAATCCGGGTGTTTAGTTATTGCCATTTCTCTCCGTCCTTCTGATTTTAATTGCTCAGTTGAAATTTGAATCCTTACCCGATTATCCTTAGTTTTGATCGGAATGCTAAAAGGCAAGAAGATATCCTTTCATCTGATGCAGCTTTGTATAGAGGCTGGCTTTGCCATAACTTTAGTAGTTATAAACATCATCAGAATTCTCAACATACCCATCACCATTGATGAAACCGGGTATCAAAAAAATGATTCCTATTCTAACCTTGTTCAGGAAAAATTGGGTCATGCCAACAATCATATTTTCCACTCCCTGTTAAGAAAATTTTTTGCTGAATTATTTACTGATGATTTATTTTTTTTACGGTTAGACAGCCTTATTGCACAAGTACTTTATCTTGTTTATAGCTGGCTTATTTGTCGTGTGCTTTTTACCAACAAATGGTGGCAATTCTGTAGCTTTATAATACTGAATATATCAAGTCCGTTCTTATTCAATTTCTGGGGACTTAGCAGAGGTTATGCATTATCTGTAACCTGCATGACTATCAGCATTTATTACCTGTTAAAGTATTTAATTGGCAGGCGGGCACTCTTTTTATCCATATCTTATCTTGGCGCCATCTTGGCGGTTTACAGCAATTTCAGCCTGCTTAATTATTTTGTTACACTGTTTTCAGTTATTATTCTTCAGATTTTTTTATTCAAAAATAATCTTACTCCAAAAGGATATCTGGCAAAACAAATAGCCATTTCATTATTTGCTTTAGCAATACTGGCAATATTAATAACAGCTCCATTGATGCATATTTATCACTTTGGGGAATTGTCATTCATGGGTAATTCTGGATTTATAAATGACACAGTAAAATCCCTGGTAGGTGATGGTTTATACCTGCGCGACCCATCTGGATCCGTAGTTGTAAGAATTATCTCATGGTCATTAATCTTTACTTCGATTTTAAGTGGATTCTATTGGATCTTCAATCTGGTCAGAAGCAGGTATTTGAAAATAAATACGGTTCTTCATCTGCAATATGGCGTCGTATTGTGCTTGTTATTGATTATTCCGGCAATATCTATCATTGGACAGCACCTTTTATTCAATATTAACTATATAACAGACAGGGCTGCACTATTTTTCATACCACTTTTGCTGCTATGTCTTCTGTATTCATTAAGCGTTCTCAAACAGCAATGGGATATTGCAAGTACTGCGATAATTACCTGCCTTATGTTGGTGCTCAGCTATAACTTTATTATTAACATCAACACTACTTCTACTTTACTGTGGTGGTTTGATGCCGATGATCTCCATGTTCTGAAACGTATCACAGATGACTCAAAAAACAAACAGGGTAAGTTAAAGATTCACACTTATTGGATATTCGGACCAGCGTTCTATTATGATACCCATAAGTATTATCCCGATAAATTTGAAAATCTGAATTGGGACAATATGTCTGTACTTGGTATAGATACCAGCTATGATTTCTATTATGTAGTTTCTACAGATAATACAGATACACTGGTTAAATATTATCATCGCGATGGAAGTTATCTGGGCGGAGGTGCTACTTTGTACAAAAAAAATTAAACGAGCTTATCGTTTCCCAAACAACATACTGCCTATCCTCACCATATTGCTGCCGGCAGCAATAGCAGATTCATAATCAGCGCTCATACCCATTGAGCATATAGAAAAGTAATCTTGGTTGAAAAATGAAGTGTCTTTAAGAAAAACAAAAAAATTGTGGAGCCTTAAAAATTCCTCAGACACTTGTTCCGCATTATCTGTGTTCGTAGCCATACCCATCAATCCACAAATGCGCACATGTGTTAGTTGACTTTTCTGAGCGTCATAATAATCAAGAAAGCTGAGAATTTCCTTTTCATCCATCCCAAATTTCGTTTCCTCATCAGCAATATACATTTGCAGTAATACATCAATAATCCTGCCTGCTTTTTCGGCTTGTTTATTGATTTCTGCGAACAATTTAAAGCTATCTACAGTGTGAATGAGATGCACAAAAGGAGCAATATATTTTACCTTATTGGTCTGAAGATGACCTATAAAATGCCACCTAATATCAGCTGGTAATTGTGCCTGCTTTTCTGTCAGTTCCTGAACATAATTCTCCCCGAAATCGCGTTGCCCCAGATTGTATAACTCCTCAATATCACTTGCCGGCTTAGTTTTGGAAACTGCAATAAGCAGTACGTTTTTCGGAGTAAATACGTCATTCAACTGTTCCCACACTTCCTTATTCACCATCTCTCTGTATGTATTATTTAAACAAAGTCACCTTAATTTCATTGCTGCAATATTAATATTGTTCCCCTTCATTCGGGAAATCCCTGCTCTTAACGTCCTTAATATAATGCTTTGTAGCATCGCATATTTCATCATACAGGTTCAGATAGCGTCTCAGGAACCGGGGAGAAAAATCTTTAGTAATCCCCAGCATATCATGCATTACCAATACCTGGCCATCTACATGCATCCCTGCCCCAATACCTATTACTGGTATTTTCAGTTCAGCAGCAACACGCCCACCTAGTGCTGCCGGAATTTTTTCCAGCACAATAGAGAAGCAACCAGCATTTTGCAATATGCTTGCATTGTGCATCAGCATTTCAGCTTCTTCCTCTTCCTTTGCCCTTACAGCATAAGTGCCGAATTTATAAATAGATTGGGGCGTGAGTCCAAGATGTCCCATTACTGGCACACCAGCGCCCGTTATTCGTTTAATTGATTCGGCAACCTCTTCGCCGCCCTCCAGTTTGATACCATGTGCCCCGGCTTCCTTCATTATGCGAATAGCCGAAATCAACGCTTCCTTGCTATTTCCCTGGTAGGAACCAAATGGAAGGTCCACTATTACAAGACATCTCTGGCATGCCCTGATCACACTTTGAGCGTGATAAATCATCTGATCCAGCGTTATTGGCAAAGTAGTTTCGTGCCCGGCCATTACATTCGAGGCCGAGTCCCCGACAAGCAGCACATCTATGCCAGCATCATCAAATATTCTTGCCATCGAAAAATCATATGCAGTCAGCATACTTATCTTTTCACCATGCTGCTTCATCGATTGAAGCGTATTGGTCGTTACCCGCTTTATTTCTCCCTGTACTGACATAATTTTTCGCTTTTGCTGGCGTGTTTAAGATGTAAAAGTACTATTAAACCTCAAACCAGTAAAACTGGCTTAAAAAGAAATGGCTCTGGAAAATCCAGGGCCATCATCTCAAACTTATTAAAATTAATTTATTGTTCAATTACAAAATGGAATACCAGCTTGCTTTCATCTGAACGTAACGTAATGAGATACATACCATTGGCCAGATTGCTGCTGAGTTGAATGCTGTTGTTCAATCTGCCACCCCTTGCCATCAGTTGGTCCTTGTAAACTACCTGTCCCAGTACATCCGTTATTTCCAGGTTCACTTCCTTGTCTGTTGGCGTGCCCAGGCTACCCTTGATGATAAACTCACCCTTGTTCGGATTAGGGAGGATGCTGATGTTTTCGCTTCCTGCAATGGTGCTAACCCCTACCCTGGCTACCTGGATATATACCCATTTAAATCCTGTCGCTGGACAAAATCCGCTGCTCGTCACCTGGCATACTACCGAATCTTCTGCCGGATAACTGAAGCTGTCGCTGGCATATACTGCATTTGTAGCTCCCCCTATCGGGATGCTGTTCTTTATCCATTGATACGTCGGATTCGCTCCGCCGTTTACTACACTTGCTGTAAGTGTCAGCATCTGGCCCTGGGCTACCATGGTGCCGGGGCTGGCGCTGATCGTTACTACTGGCACCAGTGGTGTATCCGTTTTCAGCACCATTACTGCACTCGTGTCGGCATTCTCCAGTCGGCACAAATAATCGCTCTGCATGATGCAGTACAACTGGTCGTTGTTGACCGGGGCAAATACATAGCCGCCGCCAGGGCCGCTGTTCACGCCGTTCTTCATCCACGTATATACCGGTGACTGCCCTCCGTATGTTGGTATCGGCGTTACCGTTACCACCGTGCCCTGGCATACCGTATCGCCTGGTGTGGCCATCAGGGTTACTGATGGATGCTCATACGGGTCTACCTTCATCGTTACTGAACGGCTGGCTGTGGCCGGACTCGGGCACACTGTATTGCTTGTCATCGTGGCCATTACTATATCGCCATTGGCGGGTATGTACGTGTAGGTATTGGTAGTGGCTACACTGGTGCCATTTACACTCCAATGGTAGGTGGGAGCTGTTCCGCCAGACGTAGGTACCGGGGTGAAGCTCACCGTGGTACCGGCACATACCGTATCATTCGGCGTGGCTGTCAGCAGCAGCGATGGTGTTACTGTTGGTATTGTGCCTACTGAGGCGCTGCCGGTCATATTGATACTGCAGGTAGTGGCGGTGCTGGTTGCGATAACCGTGTACACTCCGCTCACTGTCTGCAGTCCGAAGTCCAGAGGTGAGCCTGTGCCTGCGAAGGTGCCTGTTGCGGTTATGCCGCGGTACAACATATAG
>CAIVEH010000066.1 GCA_903904855.1 uncultured Bacteroidota bacterium
AAGTGATAAGTGATAAGTGATAAGTGATAAGTGATAAGTGATAAGTGATAAGTGATAAGTGATAAGTGATAAGTGATAGGTGATAAGTGATAGGAGATAAGTGATAGGAGGTAAGTGATAGGAGGTAAGTGATAGGAGATAGGAGATAGGTGATAAGATTGTTGATCATAAAATTTAAAGTTCTAAATAACGCACAATGAAGCAATGGAAAGAGGCTATAGAAGCAGCCTATGGAAACAGGGAGTTATTGAAAGAAGAATCATATAAAGAAACTATCAGACTGGTTATAGAGGAAGTGGATAAAGGCAGGCTGCGGGTGGCTTGCTCTGTAGCTGGCGGATGGGAGGTGCAGGAGTGGGTGAAGAAAGCCATATTGCTTTACTTCGGTATTCAGCAGATGCAGACATGGGACCTGCCGCCATTCGAGTTTTATGATAAAATGCTGCTGAAGAAAGACTATGCATCACTGGGTGTGCGGGCGGTGCCACATGCTGTTGCGCGCTATGGCGCCTACCTTGCAAAGAATGTAGTGCTGATGCCATCTTACGTCAATATAGGGGCTTATGTAGATGAAGGTACAATGGTTGATACCTGGGCCACTGTTGGCTCCTGTGCGCAGATAGGCAAAGGGGTGCATCTGAGTGGCGGCGTGGGTATTGGTGGTGTGCTGGAGCCTTTGCAGGCATCGCCGGTGATCATTGAAGACGGTTGTTTCATTGGGTCGAGGTGCATAGTTGTTGAAGGGGTTATTGTGGAGAAAGAAGCGGTGCTTGGTGCCAATGTAGTACTTACACAATCTACCAAAATAATAGATGTGAGCGGACCAGAACCTGTTACTTATCTGGGCCGCGTACCTGCCCGTAGTGTGGTAATACCCGGTAGCTATACCAAGAGTTTCCCTGCCGGTGATTACCATGTTAGCTGTGCACTGATAATAGGCACCCGTAAACCATCTACCGATCTGAAAACGAGTCTGAACGATGCTTTGAGAGATTTTAATGTTTCTGTATAATTGCAGTATTCTGAAATTTAGAGTGTAAAATGAATTGGTTATTACTGGACATAGACTGGCGTTTTTTCGATAACGAATACCTTGGCGAGAAGGTATCGCAATACCTGTTGTTTGCAGGTATCATACTATTGTCTTTTATACTAAAACGGCCAATGGGCGCTTTGCTGGCGCGCATTGGCAGTGTACTCACTTCCAAGTACAGTTACCCGGAGCATAAGGGCACCGTAAAGGATCTGCTCCTTAAACCCATGGAGCGCCTGGTGCAGATAATACTGTTTTATGTGGCAGTTATCCAGCTCGAAGGACTGATGGATCATTTCACCTTTCATCATTCGCTGGGTAAGGCAGGCAAACAGAACTATACCCTTAGTGATGTTATTGATCATATTTTCCTTTTTGTTTTTATTGTTATCCTCACCCAGGCCATTTCCAGGCTGGTTGACTTTGTTTATTACATCCGCTCCGAAACTGCCCGAAAGGAAAATAATCTTTCACGGGTACAGTTGCTGCCACTCATCAAGGAAATGTCGAAGCTGCTGCTGTGGATACTGAGTTGCTTCTGGATTCTGGGCAGTGTTTTTCATGTCAATATTCCGGCGCTGGTTGCAGGGTTGGGTATTGGTGGTGTTGCCATAGCCCTTGCTGCCAAAGAAACGGTGGAGAACTTCTTCGCGGCATTTACCATACTTTCCGACAAGCCCTTCCTTACCGGCGATGCCATAAAGCTGGGCGATGTGGAAGCCGTGGTAGAGCGGATAGGGTTCCGGAGTACCCGGCTGCGTAACCTCGACGGCTCGGCATACATTATTCCCAACCAGAAACTGGTGAGTCAGAACCTGATCAATTTATCACTGCGCGACAGGCGGGGTATGACCCTGAAAGTGAACCTGAAGTATGGCATCAGCAATGCCAAGCTGCATCAGCTGATGGAAGAACTGAGTTCAGCCCTGCTTAGTATCAGTCCGGTAAAAGAACCAATTCTGATTTCTATTGAAGGGTTCGATAAAGAAACATTCCAGCTGGTAATATCCTACGATCTGCCTTATCCGTTGCCCGAAGGGTTTCAATTGGCGGAGCTAAAAAGAACGGTCAATGTTAAGGTGTTTGAGCTAGTCAATGCCAATGCAGTTCTGGGAACTCCTGTGGGGACGAGCTGATGAGGCAGGGTGATTTTTTTAAAAAAATACCCCACTTGTCAGATAGAAAAAAAGCCCCACATTGTTGTTGATTATCAATGGTTTTGTGCAGCAAAATGTCTCATTTCTTTCCCCAAAGGGTAATTATTGTTCTCTATTTCCTGCCGGGCGCGATGTGCTTTTCTTTTCTACAACGAAAAGAAAAGTGCTAAAAAAAAGCGCCGCCCTTTGTTCAATCGCTCTGCTGAACAAAGGGATAGCTCTGCGACTTAACCCACATTGCAGCTTGATCGCTGTAACCAATTCAATATCAATAT
>CAIVEH010000067.1 GCA_903904855.1 uncultured Bacteroidota bacterium
CCGCCGCCGCCACCACCGCCCTCAGTTGCCTTCCTCTCAGATCCGGAATCAACTTATTCCCATTTCAATAACAGATACATATACAACCACGCTACCAATGACCTCTATGTGATCAATTTTGAAGAACACCCCCTGCACGATGATCCCGAAGGTCCTGATTATTTTTTGAGGCAACTCAGGGAACATATCGTAGCTGTTTACTATTTTAAGGCTGATCTTTTAGGTGAACATAAATATATTGAGTCAGTTAGCGCCATTGGCATCTTTGGCCTTGAGCACAGAAGATTTAACTACCAGGAGGCGGCAAGGCATGTCCCTATAGTATACAGAAATGCGCCACCGGACGAGTATCATGCACTAAAAGCGGCTTTTTGCGGAGATTCTGAATTGGTTTCCTGTGCATGGTTTACCGACTTTTCCAATAAAACAGCTTACAGAACAAATGTATTGCTGGATAGCCTGTTGCAATTCGACCTTAACCTGTTGAAAAATAAAAATATACCACAGTCGCCTTTACCCGTTAATATTCCAGACAGTACTAAATTCGAAACCACATTCGATATTCTTGATGTTGGGCGTGATTTTAGTATCACAAGTCAGATTAATTCATATTGGTAAGATAAATACTCCCAATCGCACAAAAAAAATAGCCCCGCCAAAAAACAGCGAGGCCAATAATATTTTTTGCTTTTCAGCAGTTTATAATCTCACAATCCAGTTATGCGTATCTTCTTTACGGCCATATCTGATATCAGCCAGTTCCTTCTTGAGCCAGTTAGAGATTTCCCATTGATCAAGTGGTGGCAGTACCATTTTGTCATCATGATAGGTAAGTGCATAAATAGGCGCAATAGAGGCAGCAGTACCTGTTCCGAACGCCTCTTTCAATTGACCGTTTTTATGAGCCTCTTCTATTTCATCAATGTTTATCGGGCGCTCTTCTACAGTTATCCCTTTTTCGCGCAGAAGGGTTATTACACTATCGCGGGTTACGCCTTCGAGTATGGTATCCTGGGTGATATCAGGAGTCAGTACTTTGTCGCCAATCACAAAAAACACATTCATGGTACCTATCTCCTGAACAAATTTGTGCTCAAAACCATCGGTCCACAAAATCTGGTCATACCCCATTTTTTTGATCTGCATTGTAGGGTACATGCTCATACCATAGTTACCAGCAGCCTTGGTAAAACCAATACCACCAGGGAATGCACGCACATATTTATCCTGAACATAGATAGATACCGGATGGTTGTAGTATGGCCCTGCCGGGCTGGTAATAATAATAAACATGAATTTCTCTGCCGGCCTAACACCTATAAACTCATCAACCGCCAGCATGAACGGACGGATATATAAAGAAGATTCTGCGCCAACAGGCACCCAATCCCTGTCCAGATCAACAAGTGCCCGCATACCTTCAACAAAAATTTCTTCAGGTACATCAGGCATAGCCATACGCTCTGCCGACCGGTTCATTCGCTTCCAGTTGTCGTAAGGACGGAAGATTATTGGGTTACCCTGCGGATCCTTATACGCTTTTACTCCTTCAAAAATCGCCTGACCATAATGAAAAAAGGTTGTTGCCGGACTAAACGAAAGATTATGAAAAGGCATTATTTCAGGTTTCTGCCATGCTCCATTTTCATAATATGCTATCAGCATATGGTCGGAATAATTAATTCCGAAATGAATTTCAGCCGGATCAATTTCACTGATACGGCTTTTCTCAACTTTCCTGATGCTGATATCGGTAGTGGACACACTCATACTTCCCAGTTTTAGATTAATTATAGATTACTTTTGCAAAGAAACAATTTTTAGGCCTAAATCCCTAAGGAACGTTGATAAAATAACTTCCATTATATTGCGAAGTTATATTTCTTTTTTATGAGGCGTAAAATCTGCGAATAATGAATTATTTAAAGACTTTTACAACGAAATAAAAATGGAATAGAACGAGTAAAATGATGGAAGTTATTTTATCATCGGTCCTGAATGATACAGGTTAGTTTTTAAATTGAAATTAAATAATAATACGATATTGCAATATTACCTTACAGACTCCGATAATGAATTTATATAACTCAGCTATTGTACCAACAAAATATGATGTGCTTTGGGAAGACATCAGTAAACTGACAGTTAATGCTCAGTCTAAACCTGTATTGGTTATTACCCACGAATACCAGCCAGGAAGTAATGAGGAAGAACAACTGAAGAAAATGATGGAAGTGGATAGGAGCTGCGACCTGCGACCTGAGCAGTACAACGTTATCTGTCTCAGGGAAGGACAAATGGCAGCTTGGCATCATATCAGGGAAAAACTGAACCCCAAAATAATTTTACTTTTTGGGGTACTACCCTCCCAGTTAGGAATTGCTTCATTGTTTGTAATCAACGCCCCGAATAATTTTGATAATAGGATATGGCTGCCCACTCATTTGTTAAGCGCCATTGAACAGACTACAGCCCTGAAATCGCAATTATGGAATGGCGGAATGAAGCCAATATTCAAAGACAACAGGCCCAATTATTTATAACTTGGCTGCCACTCCCGAGCAAATATTAAAACAATACTGGGGCTACAATAGCTTCAGGCCGCTGCAAAGAGAAATTATAGTTTCTGTATTGCAGAATAGGGATACCCTTGCATTGCTACCCACAGGCGGAGGCAAATCGGTATGCTACCAGGTACCTGCTCTAATTAAGGATGGTTTTTGCCTCGTTATCTCCCCCCTTATCGCCCTGATGCAGGACCAGGTAACCCGACTGAAACAATTGGAAATCCCAGCTGAATGTATCCATTCTGGTATGAATTATAATGATGTGCGCCGGATTGCCGATAATGCAATGCATGGCGCTTACAAGCTACTTTATATATCCCCTGAGCGGCTGCAAACCCAATTGTTCATGGATTATATGACTGAGTTTGATGTAAGTATGATAGCTGTTGATGAGGCGCACTGTATATCGCAATGGGGGCATGATTTCCGGCCCGACTATCTGAAGATAGCTGATGCAAGAGCGGTTTACCCCAGTGCACCGGTTTTGGCCCTGACAGCTACTGCTACGGGGGATGTGCAGATGGATATTGAAAAGCAGCTGCAATTTAAAAATGCATCAGTTTTTAAACAAAGCTTTGCCCGGAACAACATATTTTACAACGTTCATTACAGTGAAAATAAAAATGGGGATACAATAAATAATATCAACAAAAGTTGCAGTATCGTTTATTGCCGTAGTCGCAAGCAAACGGAAATGGTTTGTAAATCGCTACAGCAATCGGGGATTGCAGCTACCGGATATCATGCAGGAATGCTGAAGGAAAAAAGGGATGACGCACAGGAAGAATGGATGCACAATAAAGCTGCGGTAATGGTTGCAACCACAGCTTTTGGCATGGGCATAGATAAACCCGATGTGCGGATGGTATTGCATTACGATGCTCCTGAGCACCTGGAGGCCTGGTACCAGGAAGCAGGCAGGGCTGGCCGGGATGGGAAACAATCATGGGCTTATACTCTTTATAACAGCAATGATAAAAAACGCCTGCTAGAAAGTATAGATCAGCAATTCCCGCCCGAGGCTTATCTGCGGCAGGTATACCAGGCAGTAGCCGAGTATCTGCAGATACCTATAGGCACACAACCCGATCAGTACTACCCTTTCGACCTCACTGATTTCTGCCGTAAATTCTCTCTCCAGCCAACATACGCTGTGCATGCCCTGAAATTGCTGGAACGTGAAGGACTATGGACAATGACCGAATCGGTATACAACCCTGCTACAATACAGTTTATTACCGACAGGCATACGCTCGATGACCTGAGGTTTGTAAACCCCAACCTGTCCTATGTTACAATCGGCCTGCTGCGCATGTACAATACCATTTTCCATTTTCCAACACCTGTAAGAGAAACTGCAATAGCCAAACAGTTGAAGATGCAAAAGGAAGAGCTGATACCGATTCTGGAGCAATTGAACAAGATGGAACTGATAGCCTACAATAAACCCGGAGAAGGCCCACAGCTTTTCTTTCATCATTACCGGGTAGATAGCCGCTACCTGATCATTGACCTGAACCGAATCAACACTCTTCGCAAGCGCCATATAGCCCGCACCGAAGCCATGATTGCCTTCCTGGAAAACAATACCGAATGCCGCGAACGGATATTACTTACCTACTTCGGTGAAAAACCAGAAAAAGATTGCGGCCACTGCGATGTATGCAGGGATAAACGGGTAGAAAAAATTGATAATAAACTCCTGAGAAAAGAAATTTTGGAGCAATTGAAAACTCATGGCATTACCAGCATTGCCGACCTTTTATCCACCTACACTGGTGCAATAAAGGAAGCAGCCCTGGCGTTATTAAGAGAGATGATTGATGAAGGGGTATTATCTTTGGGGAGGGATGGAAGAGTTTCCTTTTCCAAATAAAAGTCGAAATAAAGCATTTTAAGTTAAAGATATTAATCATCAACCTTGAATAAAATCCGTTTCTCAATCACAGGCTTTGGCAATATTGGCCGCCGCCACGCCGAACATATCCTGCAAAACCCCGCAACTGAGTTGGTTGCCATTTGCGATATTAATCCGCAGGTGCAGGCCTTAGCGCCGCAAAATGTTGCCTTTTATACCAATCTGGAAGACCTGCTGCAAAGCACTCAAGCCGATGTGCTTTGTGTATGCACTCCCAATTACCTGCACGAACCGCATACCATTATAGGCCTCAATGCCGGGCTTCATACAGTAGTCGAAAAACCAATGGCAATTAGCGTTGCCCAGTGCGACCGTATGATAGAGGCTGCTGAAAAAACAGGTAAAACAATCTTTGCAGTAAAGCAAAACCGCTACAATCCTCCGGTGCAGGCAGTAAAGCAACTCATTGCCCATCACGAACTGGGAAATATATACATGATACAGGTAAACTGCTTCTGGAACCGCGGCGATGCTTACTATGCCGGCAGCGACTGGCGTGGCAAGAAGGGAAAAGACGGCGGATGCCTCTTTACACAGTTCAGCCATTTTGTAGATATACTTTATTATCTGAACGGCCCAATAACCGCTGCCGAGGGCTGGATAAATAATTTTGCACACCTGCACAATACCGAAGTGGAAGACACCGGCAGTTTTGTACTCAAAGCAGCCAATAACGCCATTATTAATTTCAACTTCACCACCTGCTCCTACCAGCGCAATATGGAAGGTTCTATTACCCTCTTTGCCGAGAAAGGAACTATAAAAATTGGAGGACAATACCTGAACACTATAGAATACCAGCAACTTGCCGGCGCCCAGCTTCCGCCAATAAACATAACAGCCAAAGCCAATGATTACGGCCTCTACCAGGGATCAATGAGCAACCACGACAAGGTAATACAGAATGTAGTGGATGTGTTGCACTACAACCATCCTGTTATGACCAGCGCTTATGAAGGCCGTGAAGTAATAAAAATCATTGAACAGATGTATAAAGGAGCAATTAAGTTATAAAATAGTTATTTTTACATAGTTCCTTCCAGTAAACTTTACTTACAGGGTAATCTTAACTTTTAATCTGAAAATCTTAATTACTTTCACACCCGAATCAAAAAACAATTCAGGTTATGAAAAAAGTCATTGTATTTTCTCTGCTTTCCGCAGGAATTCTGTGTTTCAATTCTTCCTTCGCTCAGGATAAAGAAATGAAAGAAAAGAAAATGGAACACAAAGAAAAAATGGAACACAAGGCTAAAATGGAACATCACGAAGAGAAGATGGAACATAAAGCAAAAGAGGAGCATCATGAAGATAAAAAAGAACATCATGAAGGCAGAAATGAGCATCATGAGGGCAAGAAAGAGCATCATGAAGGCAAAAATGAACATCATGAGGGTGTAAAGGAACATCACGAAGGAAACAGAGTGCACAATGATGGCAAAAAAGTGCACCATGATGATAACAAGATGGAGCACAAAGAAGGAGACAAACATTAATCCCTAAGCTGGGACATTTACTGTTCGTTACAAATAAAATATTAAAAGAGGCTATTTCCAATAGGGAGATAGCCTCTTTTATTTTAAGATTCAGTTTACTCCATTAAGTTCTTCATTTTCTTCTTATACTCCTTCTGGGCTTCCGGATCAGCTTCAGCAGCTATCACCTTTTCAAGGGCTGCCTTTACAATTGCCAGGCGGCGCTGGGCAGTTTCTGCTTCTTCTTTTTTATCCGATTTTGCATTTTCTTTCTGCGTTATGCCCGCCTGGAAAAATGAACCGGCAAGCGGCACTCTCCTGCTCTTCATATTTTCAGATATCACCATTGTTGTAAGCAAATCAGCCGCCCTGGAGAATGACGCATCGCTCTTTACATTTTTCATATAAGCCGTGAAGCTTGACGACATGGTATACTTGCGATTGCCCATGAAGTAAGGCGTATACTGTTCATAGAGTGCTATATCTTCATCAGCGGCCTTCTTGCCTATCGAGCTCCATATGGCAGATTCCAGATTTGTTTTCGGGTCGGCATGTACCATTTTGCGGGATATAATGTAGGCAGTGTCCTTATCTATTTTAGCCAGCGCTTCCAGCGCTGCGCCTGCTATGGCATACGAACTGAACCCTGTAGCCTCGGCCATCAGGCTTTTTGTGGCATCGCATTTCCAGTCGCCCAGCGTTTCAAAAGCTTGTGCACGTACCAGCTTATTGCTGTCGCTTTTCGCCAGGTAGCTCACATATTCCGTCCATTTTTTCTGGTACTGGTTATTCTGTGTTTTACCCAATTGCGCCAAAGCACCTCTTCGTATCGATGCATTGCCATCCTTCAGTGCCATACCAATCATTGCCTGCGAGTTGGAGTCGCTCAGCAATTTGCCGGCAGCATTTACTGCCAGGTGCTTACTCACGTAGTCATCAGTAAGCGCCAGTTGCTCGCGCCACTGTGGCATTTTTTTACCATCCTTTATTTCTCCAGGCAGCACATGTTCACAATCCGGCACTATCAGCGGCTTAACCCCGTTGTGGTAATCAAAAGTAAAGACCTCCTTCTTTTTCGTGATATTCCAGTCCAGTATCTTTTTCTCCTTGCCATAATACAAGGCCGTCTTAATAGGCAGTTTATACATATATTCACTGTCCTCTTGCGTCTGTGCCACGGTTACTGTAAGCTTTTGGGTGGTATCATTATAGTTGTAGCTCACTTTCACCACCGGGTGGCCTGCATGGTAGTACCACTCATTGAAGAACCAGTTCCAGTCCTGCCCGCTGGCATCATTCACAGCCATCAGCCAGTTTTGCGCGCTGGCAGGGTGCAGGGCATTCCTGGTCAGGTAAAGTTTCATGGCTTCGTCAAACGCCGCATCGCCCATCAGGTTATTGAGGTAGTGCAACACTGCCCCACCCTTGTTATAAGAGATATGGTCAAACACCTCCTCCCTGATGTCGTAGTAATACCGCACCAATTGCGGATCGCTGAACGACGACATGCCTATATACCCCATCAGATCGTTATAAGCCAGTTCATCGGCCGATGCTTTTCCGTATTTGAAATTGCGCCACAGCTGCTCGCCATAGTTGGCAAACGACTCATTGACCGTGATATTGGTCCACGATTCGCAGGTTACATAATCGCCAAACCACTCATGAAACAACTCATGCGACACCACATCTTCACTGTTATGGTCGGCATACTCGCGTGCATTCTGGTTCATAAACTCGCCAAACAACGCCGCCGATGTATTCTCCATTGCCCCCGATACATAATCGCGCACCACTACCTGGCTGTACTTGTTCCAGGGGTAAGTTACACCCGTCTTTCTGGAGAAAAATTCCAGCATCTCAGGCGTATGATTAAACATCAGGTAGGCATCCGGCGCAAATTCAGGCTCTGTATAGTAGTTCACCTCCTTGCCATGCCAGGTATTATGATTGATGCTGAATTTACCAATGGCAAACATCACCACATAAGCCTGTATGGGCATATCCATCTTCCATATATCGGTGCGCATACCCTTCGGGCCCTTCACCTGCTTTATCATAGCGCCATTGCTCAGTGTGGTAAAGCTGTCAGGCACTGTCAGTTCCACCTGGCTGGTGAACCGGGTATTGGGTTTATCTATCGTTATCAGCCAGTGCGAGTTCGATTCTGTCTCTCCCTGAGTCCATATCTGTGCAGGCTTGTGGGGCACACTGTAATCGGTATTTATAAAGTATAGCCCCCTGTCATCACTTATAGCGCCGCTGCCGCCTGTAGGCATGGCATAGGGCATAGCAGTATATTTCAGGTACAGCTCTATAGTTTCATCCTTGTTGTATTTATGTCCGAACCTTATTTTCAGCTGGTCATTTTCATAGGTATAATCCACCCTGCTGTTCCCCTTTTTCCCGGCCAGTACCACACTGTCTATCCGCATCGATTTTGCATCCAGTACCAGCGTATCGGTGGCATAAAAGTAAGGGTGCAGTGTTATCCACTCCCTGGCATTTGCCGTCTTTTCTTTCCAGTTGAAGGAGAGAGCCACACGGGTATTCTTTATTTCCCACACCCTGTTTGTAAAACCCCGCAATACAGGCGCACCCGCTGGTGCAGAAATATTAAGGGTATCCAGTATTATATGCTGGGCAGTATCGGTGGAGGCCGTTTGGGCATTGCTGCATACAGATGCTACCAGCAGTAAGACGATTGAAAGAAATTTCATCAGGAAAATTTAAGAAAGGTCAAAAGTAGCATTTAAGAACCGGATATTAGTAACCCGGATGGCGGGAGAATAACATACCCGAACATATTCAGCCTAACCGATTAAAATAAAAATTTGGGTCCGGGCATTAGAATTACTATTAAGCTCCAGTGGCTGAGCCTGCCCTGAGGTATCGAAGGGGCACGCTTGTACCGAATCACCCTTTTCAACAGCCAATCAATCAGCACATACCGGAAATGGCAAAGCCAGATAGAATCCCTCAATCGCCGCCTTCCAGTCAAAATTACAACAACCCAATTAGCCAGACCATCATTACCATATAACAATCAAAATCCACACTGGCTGCTCAACTACGAACATCTGCTCATGTCGGGAGATAACGCAAATTCCCCTTTGCCGCGTGGGTTTTGTGGGTTTACGACCACGTGCTACCTTAGCTTAAGCGGTGGCGCAAGGGGGCGAAATATATTAGCCGGGTGTGAAGCCTCAATGCCATATACTTAAGCAGTTTGACCGCCCTGAAAGGGCTCAATCCAACAGCGAGGGGTGAAGCCCCTCGATAGAATAATAATTTGATAAAGCCCTGCAGGGGCGAAATAATTTTTCTATTGATCTTAAGTTAGAGATTGGGTGAAACCGGTGGGAATCAAATACAAATGCCGACCCTGAAAGGAGTCGAATTTGGTCTGTGATATCAAGAAAATCCTTAACTAAACGACATTGAATCGGTAAACATGAAAACATATAATATATACTAAATCTATGCAGTCTGACTGAGATATATCAACGATACCCCTGACACAGGTCATTTCAAGGCCATTTATCCGAAGTACATTTATGGTTGATGGATCGGAAGTTATATTTCCGGTATCGCGCATTGGCAAAATTAGGTTCTTTGTTTTTTCTAAATCAGATTTATGCAACACGTACTCTTAACAAAAGATTTAGGTCAAAAACTCATGATTGATGGTTATAGCCATTTCATTCTTGCACTCAATAATCACAATGGTGAAATTCGCAACCCTGAAGCATTACTCACCCTTGAACCCTCAAAAGACTTAACCCAAAGCAAAGTCTTACCTATTAATCAGTTGATCAGTTTGCCTGAAGATAAACTACAAAAAATCTATGTACGGCTTGACGATTAACAGCTCTGGCATTGAATCGTCCTAACAGAATCCACCTACGAGTAACAAACATATCAAGAACAGAAGGAAAAATAAAAGCGGAAAATGGCCAGCGCTCTCCGCTCTTCATTCTCCCCTCTCATTTTTGTGCCCCTACCTGACAAAACTTCGAACAAGATGTGGAAGTTCTTTTGCGAGATATATTCCGCACGAGGTTGTTGGTCAGACAATAAGACCAACAACGGCGAAATCGAAATAACAAGGGGAGATTTTGGAGATCAGATGTCAACCATTTAAGACTACATATTTTCGGTCTCAATCAGCCATTTCTTAGCCCGCTTAATGACTATATTTTCAATATTATTAGCATCTGCCTCTGGCCAATATTCTTGATGAGTCATGCGGTAATCTAAATCACCCCATGCCCAATAAAGGAGGTAGAAATCATAAATATCCTTTTCATAATTTTTCGATTGACAATACTTGTAAACAGATGATAAATTTTCTTTTACATTAATCCCATTCGCTATGCTTTTTAAGATATACCTGCCGTAGCTTCTTATTCCATCGATTCCAGTTTTGGGTGTTAGCTTCAGTTCCTTTAGGGCTGCCTGCAAATATTCTATAGTCTCAAAATAATTTGTTGGCCTAGTTAAGGCAGATAGAATTAACACAGATGGGTTTTCATATCCTAATGAAATCATTTCAATTGCCCAATCAATACAGTCATCCGTATTAAAATCCGGAACTTCTGGAAATGCAACGATTTTATCTGTTAAGTCACCGACGATGTTCAATTCTATAAAATTTATTCTGTGAATATACGAAAACAAAAATCCACCCGTAAAGGAGTGGATTTTCTAACATTTTCAGACATATTCAAGCACATTAATGGAAGTATGTGCATTTATGTGCCTAAGTGCCCGGGACTGGATTCGAACCAGCACATCCTTGCGAACGCTGCGACCTGAACACAGTGCGTCTACCAGTTTCGCCACCCGGGCAGTATTGGATTACTGTTATTCAGGGGGTGCAAATGTAAGTGTTTTTATGGAATTCGGAATTGGTTTTTTTAGGGAATTGGAGTAAATTTTAATTGATTATCTGTTTTCTCCAAATTCCCAATACCCAAACAACCAATTCCGGCAATTAAACTGCCATCAGGCTGCAGCCGCGCAGGGCGCTGTGGTCCATGCGTCCAAATACTTCGAATGTGCCATCGGGGGAAATATTACCAACATCGTCGGTAGCTATGAATGAGCATGAATGAATATTGGCAAGGTCTATGATATTAATGCAACCGGAACCAGTGTCATTTACATCAAGCGGATCATTAATATCACGTACCAATACCTTCATGGTATTGGTGCTTCTGAAAACACCATCAGCTTTAGCATAAGCCTGCGACAGCAGTTCGGTCATGCCATATTCAGAATGTATATGATCTAGGTGAAACTGTCTTTTCAGGATGTCATGTACCTCGCTCCTTGTCAGTTCCTCGCGGCGGCCCTTCATCCCGCCTGTTTCCATTACTATGGTGTGTTTGAGTTCCATAGGATAGGCATCAGCAAAATCAAGCAGGGCAAAAGTTACACCCAGCAAAAGTGTTTTTTGTCCTGCTTTTTCCAGCCGGGTCAATGTCTGATGCAATTGTTCCCATTCATTGATGTAGAATCCATTATCGGGGTGGCCGCTATGCTCAATTAAGGTTTTGGCCATATGCACAAGGGAGGCATTTTTACGTTCAAGGTAAGAGGGCAGCAACGCCAGTATAGCATACTGCTGAGAAGCGCCATAAAATTGATTATACGCCCTGAGCAGGCTTTTTTCATAAATATCCGCGTCGGCTATATAATGCCGGGAAGGGGTTTCACCTGTTGTGCCGCTGCTTTCAAATACCAGTGCAATTTTATCGTTATCCGGACTGGCATTATGCTCAGACCCGTTATCCGTTGTTAGTATTGAATGAGATTTAAAAAACGAAACAGGCAGAAATGGTATCTGAGTGATCTGACTGACATCGGAAGGATCAGTTTTCAAAGCGTGGCAAAACAACTGGTAAACCGGGTTATACTTATACTGGTATTGAAAAACCCGGATTGCCAAAGCATCAAAATCTGCTGTAGAAGCATTCAATAGAATTTCAGGATTTATTAACGATGTGTTTTGAGCCAATTTTTGTTAACTTTGATATGATGAAAAAGGTGCGCTATACTGCTTTACTGTTATCCTGCCTGATTTTATTGGCTACATGCCAGAAAAACACCGCGTCAAAGATACCAAGTATAACGTTTAAGTTAGTTACCCCCGATTCACTTGTTGTAAGAAGAAATGATACTTGTTTTATTTATTTTAGTTTCACAGATGGCGACGCCGATATAGGCAATAGTTCAATCTCCCAGATATATTGGAAAGACCTGCGATTTGATTCAGCAGGCTTTGTCAGTTCCGATTTTCCACCAATTCTTGATATAGTGGAAGACCCGAAAAAGGGACTTGAAGGAACCATTATGCTTATACCTGATCCGGGGCCTATACCCAGGCCTGACAGCATGCATTTCCATTTTGCAGATACGGTAGCATATGAAATATATATTACCGACAGGGCCGGTAATATGAGCAACCATATCCGGACCAACCCTATCCGACTCCTGCCTTAACTTTTATCCTTAATTTCATATACAGGCATGTTTATTAACCAATGGTTTATATCATGTATTTCCTATAAATATTGTATGCAGGTTTAGTGAAAAGATAAAATAAATTCTGTACTTTAGTATCTAAATCATTTTTTTTATGAAACCTGTATACTTTTTCAAGACACTTTTTGTCGCAAGCAGCCTGCTCCTGGCAGGAAAAACAAATGCCCAGATGGTGGGCGCAGATATTTTCCTGAAAGGGAAATACGTTGAAGTGGGTATAGCCAAAAATGGCTGGTATGGCTCGGATTCTTTAGCTCCGGCTGGTTATCATCCGCATTGTCCCGCTTGTTTCCCTTCCAACGCATTAGGTTTTGTTGCAGACCCTGCAATGGATGGATGGACAGTAGGAACACCCGCATATATGGGTGATTATTTTATGCCTGGCACTCCGTTTGAAGGATGGGAAATACAAGTGAAAGGTGGAAAACGGGCTAGAGCTTTTAACCCTAATGCTTCAGTTACAGGTATGACTGGTTCTGGCTCTACGGTTAGTTACACCACCTCAGGCAGTATGGTATCCGGCACTTGGGTAGGAACCTATGATAGTCTACAGGTCACTCAGGTAACAACTCTGGATACTAACCAGCTATATTTCACCATCAAAGTAACCCTCACAAATCTTTCTGCCACTGCGGTTGACAGCGTATACTATATGCGTACACTTGACCCTGATAATGATGTAACATGGCCAGGGGGTAATTTTGTTACAATCAACAAGATCCAACATCAGTCCAGAGATACAACTGTGGTTTCAGCAACAGGCCAAAGTTCTACAAGCCCTTTCCTTGCGCTTGGCACTACAGACACCAATGCTACTGCACTGGTATATGCTGTATGGCCACCCTCATCGTCTTTGGATATCAGCACTATGTATAACCAGACCTATACCGATGCAGCTACACTTTATACTGCAGGGTCATCTGATACGTTCGATGTAGCTATAGGTTTAATTACTTTTGTACCGCACCTGGCAACTGTAGACAGTGCTGCCGACAGCGTTTGGCGCACTACTTCAACTTATTATACAAGGCATCCTGCCAACAGTGCAAGTTTCACTTATTTTTATGCATTCAGCAAAGCTGGAATGGATTCAGCCCTTACAAAGCTGCATATGCTGAGCCCAATTTCACTTGGCATTACCAACGTCAATAACAACGAAGAAGTGAAGGTATACCCTAACCCATCAAAGGATGTAGTAAACATTACCGGGCTGACTGCTACAGACAATGTAACCCTTTATGATATGCTGGGCCGGGTAGTTGGACTGAACTAGAATGTAACACATGATGGCATGAATACCTTCCGTTATGGCAATATACCATCTGGCGCTTATTTACTGGTAGTAACTGGAAATGATGGTAATATCAAATCAAGAACCCCGGTAAGGAAGATGTAGTTTAATTTATTTTATGATATTTTCAGACAGGGAATCAGATTGATTCCCTGTTTCTATATACAACACATTGAATCCAATAGCTCAATGGCAACTTGCGAAGAGCAATGTCTTAATATAAAATAATTCTTTTGAATCCAGTAAAATTAGTGGGATATTTTTACATCAAATGCCTCCTGTTTCTAAACAAATTTAACTCCCAGTTTATATTATGAATTTTAAATAAAATATTTACTTCTTTATTTACGATTGAATCAATTAAAATCGATAATTTAGTACCTAAATCAATTTTATATGAAACCTGTATACTTAATCAAAGCATCAATTGTTTTTTGTTTTATTCTAATTGCCGGAAAGGCTAACGCCCAGATGGTTGGCGGTGATATTTTTCTCAAAGGAAAGTATGTTGAATTAGGAATCGCCAATACTGGCTGGTATGGCTCAGATTCAACTGCTCCTGCTGGCTACCATCCACACTGCGCGAGTTGTACCATGCCTACGGGGATTGGATTTGTTTCCGATCCTGCTATGGACGGATGGACTGTTGGCACACCAGCCTATATGGGTGATTATTTTCTGCCTGGCAGCCCGTTTGAAGGATGGGAAATACAAATAAAAGGCGGCAAGCGCGCAATGCAGTTTAACCCAATGGCTGCTGGATTTGCAGGAGGTATGACAGGTTCTGGTTCAAATTTAAGTTATTCAACATCCGGCAGTACCGTATCAGGTACGTGGGTAGGTGTTTATGACAGTATTCAACTTACCCAGGTAACTACACTGAATACTAACCAGCTTTATTTCACCATTAATGTTACGCTGACCAATTTTTCAACTTCCCCGGTTGATAGTGTATACTACTTTCGCACGCTTGACCCCGATAACGATCAAACATGGCCTGGCGGAGGATTCCCGACTAAAAATAAAATCGAACACCAGTCGTCTGCTATTACTGTAGTTTCAGCTACAGGGCTTGGCTATCCGGCATTATCACTACTGGCACTGGGTACTTCTGATTCTAACGCAACTGCTCTTGTCTATCAAGTTTGGCCAAATCCGGCAACAAGAGATATCAGTACTATGTATAATCAGACTTACATTGATTCAGGCACATTATATGCAGCGGGCTCGACAAACACTGCAGATTATGCTATTGGGCTGATAACTTTTATACCTCACCTTGCAACTGTTGACAGCGCTGCCGACAGTGTCTGGCGTACCACTTCTACCTATTATCAAAAACATCCTGCCAATAGCGCCAGTTTTACTTTTTTCTATGCTTTCGGCCAGGCAGGGCTTGACTCAGCTATTGCTAAAACACATCTGGTAAGTCCGGGTACGTTAGGCATTACCAATATTAATAATGGTGGTGATGTAAATGTTTACCCTAACCCATCGAAGGACATAGTAAACATATCAGGACTTACAGCTACAGATAAAGTTACCCTTTATGATATGATGGGTAGAGTTGTTGAGTTGAATTGGAATGTAACACATGATGGCATGAATACCTTCCGTTATGGAAATATTCCATCGGGTGCTTATTTACTGGTGGTAACTGGAAATGATGGTAATCTCAAATCAAGGACACCGGTTAGGAAAATGTAGTTTCAATTATTTATAAAATCCCTGGGCAAAGGCTTTGAAACCTTTGTCCAGGGATTTTATTTTTCCGTATAATTATTTCAACATATCACATGAAAATATTCTCCTATTTTCGGCATTCCCCATTTATATAAAAAATAATGTTACTGATTTTCAATAAAGAATATTATTTGGCGCTAAATAGCATTTCTTTTTACAGAAATGAATTTTATCTTTAAGACCCCAATAATTTTTTTATGAGGAAAAAAGTATTTTCATTCGTTACCTCATACCCTTTTCTCCTGGTTAGCATCATTGCCTGTTTTGCGGTTCAGTCTTCTTATGGCCAGGCATTGTTTAATAACTTCTCCGGAACACCGGTTACTTATATTTATGACTGGTGCAAAGCGCTGCCTGTACATGATATGTTTCTGCCTGTGCTTGCAATACCCAAAGAAAATTTCATACCCGGTCCTCTGCAGTTAAATACACAACAATTAGCAACATTAAGTAATAGTTTGAAAACAGCTGATTCAATTGTAGCCACCAATGATGCTGATACAACCGAATCTAAAGACCTCGCTATAGCAGCACAATCTATTCCCGGCCCTGCACCGGTTGCTGAATCAACTATTGCCTCGGGTAAATTGTCCAAAGAAATTTCAGGCGCAATTTTCGATGAAGAAACGGATATACTGATAGGCAAGTATGCCGAAATGATTAGTGTTGCCCCTGATGAAGTAAACAATTTGAGGCTCTACAAATTTATTGATAACTGGTATGGAGTAAGGTATAAGTGGGGCGGCAATGACCTGACCGGTGTAGACTGCTCTGGTTTCTCTCAGAAATTATATGGGTCTATTTATGGACTTAGTCTTTTGCGTACAGCAAAGCAACAACACCGGAATTGTGAAATAGTAAGGGATTATGGCGAAGCTAGTGAGGGAGATCTGGTTTTTTTCCGTGTGCACCATCTGGGCATATCGCATGTTGGTATATACCTTGCCAATGGGTTCTTCGTACATGCTTCGCGCTCAAGGGGGGTAATTATCAGCAGCCTCGAAGATAAATATTGGCACCGGCGCTATGCCGGTTGCGGACGTGTGGAAAGGGAAGATTTATCGGGGACTGAATCGGGATTTCTACAATAAATATATCGGGCTCTACAAAAATCTTATTCTATATAATACAAACAGCCCGGCACTAACCGGGCTGTTTCTTAATATTCACAACATTGAGATTACTTCATAATTGATTTACCATTATAGGTAACAGTCTTGATAATACTCTCAGCTACTTTTACAGCAGCTTTAGGTAATGGCGCATAATTCAATGGCTCGCAATATTTCTGTGCATCGTGCGTCATCCATTTGATCATTTTCATCATTTCAGTTGCCTTATTTAAGCTGCGGCCACCATAGTTCTGCTCTTTATAAACCAGTATCCAGGTGAATCCGGCAATCGGGTAGCCGTTTTTAGCATCTGTATTGGTTAAAGATACTTTGCCATCGGCTGGGATGTCGATATTTGCAGAAGCAGTAGTAGATTCAATTGAAGGAACAATCCATTTGCCTGATTTATTCTGGATCGTAGCAAATGACATACCATTTTGCTTGGCATATGCCAATTCAACGTATCCTATTGAACCCGGAGTCTGTTTTACACTGCCGGCAACGCCCTCATTTCCTTTGCCACCAAGGCCAACTGGACAGCTTACAGCCGAGCCTTTACCAACTTTAGTATTCCAATCAGCGCTTACTTTGGAGAGATAAGTAGTAAAAATATTGGAAGTGCCTGAACCATCAGAACGGTGAACAACTGTAATATCAAGTGATGGCAATTTCAGTCCTTTATTTATAGCTACGATGGCTGCGTCATTCCATTTTGTTATTTTACCCAGGAAAATATCAGCAAGTACTGTTGGAGTCAACTTAACTGCATCACTTAATCCGGTAAGGTTATAACAGATTACCACAGCCCCGGCAGTAATTGGGATATGAACACAAGGTGCTGATAAAGCAGAGTCCTGCTTGCCGTTAAGTACAGCATCTGAAGCTCCGAAATCAACCGTTTTTGCAGTGAGTTGCTGAATACCGCCACCTGAACCAATTGACTGGTAATTTACTTTTACACCTGCCAGTTTATCATATTCCGAAAACATCTTGGAATACAAAGGATACGGAAATGTTGCCCCGGCGCCAAGGATTGATTTATCATCCTGGGCATTTGCCGCCATAAATGAACTTAAAAATAGTAATGAACAAATCAGTTTCTTCATGAAATTAATTTAGAGTGAAATAATACTGCAAAACTAGATTGTATCTGATTTAGCGCGTATTATCAAAGTATTAAGTTATTTCAATGAGTTCGGCACATAAGGTATTTCAAATATTTAGACGACTTACATTTGCTTCATCAAATAATAGTGGCCCGTGTGCAATAAGCTCTTTAATCAGTTTTGTTTATAACGTTATTGTTAAATAATCAATCAAACGTTTGTTTAACTTTAAACAGTTGTTTAGTTTTGCATCGCCATACAAAGATTAAGCGAAGAATGGCATCGTGAAACTGATTTATGGAAAAGACAGCAACCGAATTTACTGACAAACAATTAGCCATAATAGACGCAGCTCAGAAACTATTCGCTGAATCGGGCTTTGATGGTACATCAGTAAGGGATATTGCCCATGAAGCAGGTATAAATGTGGCAATGATCTCCTATTACTTCGGCTCCAAGGAAAAACTAATGGAGGCAGTTTTCGAACAAAAAGCCAACCACACCCGTATTAAAGTGGAGAACCTGCTCCAGAATGAAAATCTGAGCCCCCTTGAGAAAGTGAATGTTTTAATTGATGACTACGTAGATAAGTTTATAGCGCAGCAGGAATTTCACAGGATAATGATAAGGGAACAACTGATTGAAAAAAACAATGCAGTTGCAACCCTGATTTATGAATTAAAAAAACGCAACCAGGACTCAATCAAAAAGCTGATTCATGAAGGGCAGAAAGGCGGGGCGTTCAAAAAAAATATTGATATAGTACTTATGATGACCACACTTGTAGGTACTGTAAGCCAGATGATAACCTCGCAACGTTTTTATAGGGAAATGAATCACCTGGAAGAAATGCCTGAACCTGAATTTCAGAAGTATATAAGAAAAAAACTGAGTGCCCATTTAAAAAACCTCTTTAAAGTAATTTTGACTTATGAAGCATAACATATATAAGGCATTTGCGGTTATAGCTGTTTTTACAGCCATAGCCAATTCTGCCACTGCACAGAAAACCATGAAGCTTACGCTGGATGATGCGGTGAAACTTGCCACACAAAACAGTAAACAACTGAAACTGAGTAATGCCAGAGTGGATGAAGCCATTGCCACCTACCACGATATATGGAACAACCACCTGCCTGATGTAAAAGTGAGCGGCGCTTATCTGCGTGTTGACAATCCTACCGTAAGCCTGAAAGTTAAATTAGGCAGCTCCAGCAGTACAGATACTACGAAGAAATCAAGCAGCCCGGTAAAAGTGAACGAAGTGGAGTATGTTATGGCTAATGCCTCACTGCCCCTGTTTTCAGGCTTAAGAATTAAGTATGGTGTTGAATCGGCTAAGTATCTGGAAGAAGCTTCAAAATTGGATGCGGCCAACGATAAGGAAGGGGTAATGTTTAATGCAACTGATGCCTATGTTAACCTGTTCAAAGCAATGAAAGCAGTGGAGCTGGTGGAAGACAATCTTAAACAGCAGCAGCAACGGGTTACCGACTTTACCAATCTGGAAAAGAATGGTTTGCTGGCCAGAAATGATTTATTAAAAGCACAACTACAGCAGGCTAATATTGAATTGTCGTTGCTGGAAGCAAAAAATAACCTGAAAATTACCAATGTAAACATGGACCTTCTGCTGGGGCTGCCCGAGGATACGGAACTGATACCCGATAATGCAGAACTAGGCTTACCGGGTGAAATAGTGTCACTTGTAAGCTGGGAACAAACCGCATTACAGAACCGCAAAGACATTGCATCACTGACATGGAAAGAAAAAGCAGCCAACTCGGCAATTAAATCTGTGAAGGGCGAATATTATCCCGGATTGGCGCTAACCGGTGGTTATGTGGCGGCTAACATACCTAATCTGCTAACTGTAACCAATGCGCTTAATATAGGCATCGGGCTGCAATATAATTTGGGTTCATTATGGAAAACAGGAGCTAAAGTAGCTCAGGCACAGGCACGTCAGCATGAAATAACTGCCATGCAGGATATGCTAACCGACCAGGTGCGGCTACAGATTAACCAGGCTTATCAGAACTTCCTGCTGAGTGTGAAAAAGATAGAGGTATATGCACGGGCGGTTGGCCAATCGATTGAAAATTACAGGATCACTAAAAACAAATATGACAACAGCCTGGTAACAACCACCGACCTGCTGGAAGCAGATGTAGCGCAACTACAGGCCCAACTGAATTTCACATTATCACAGGCCGAATCATTTGTTGCCTATAAAAAACTGCAACTGGCAGCAGGTTCGCTTACTGAAACCCCTAAAAAATAATCCGGTAGCTCATTATAGAATACGATCAAAAATTACGGTATAAATCGAAACATTCAACTTAATTATAAAAAGCAATAGTAAATGTCACAGCAAAACGAAACAAACACATCAAAACCTGCAGCCCCAGATACAGCAGCCCCAAAAAAGAAAAGCAAAGGGTTTGTGATAGCCCTGATCATACTGGTAGGTGCAGGCAGCACATTCGGGGCAATGAAATACATTCACGGATTGCACCATGAAGAAACGGATGATGCACAGATAGAAGCCAGCATCAGCCCGGTGATACCGCGTATTGCAGGCTATGTTACCGAAATACGGGTAAAGGATAACCAGAAAGTAAAAAAAGGCGATACCCTTGTTGTGCTCGATAACCGGAGTGAAATGATTCAGGTGGAACAGGCTCAGGCAGCCCTTACTGCCGCTATGAGCAATCTGAATGTAGCTGAGGCAACCACAGCCGCTTCGAAAACCAATATTGCCACCTATCAGGCCAATGTCTCAACTGTAGATGCGCAGATTGAGGCTGCAAAAATAAACCTCACAAGGGCTACCCAGGATTATGACCGTTATGCGAACCTGATAAAAGACCATACCATAACACAACAGCAGTTTGAACAGGCTGAGGCAGCAAAGCAAGGCGCTGAAAAACAACTTCAGGTTTTGCAAAACCAAAAGAATGCGGCCAACCGTCAGACAACTGCAGCTACATCGCAAACCAATGCCACAGGACAGCAGGTCAATGTAGCCAATGCTACCATTATGCAGCGCAAGGCTGACCTCGAAAATGCCCGGCTTAATCTGTCTTACACTGTAGTTATTGCTCCCGAAGACGGGCTTGTATCAAAAGTGAATGTGCAGACAGGGCAATTCCTGCAGGCTGGGCAATCATTGTTCAGTATAGTACTGGATACTAACCCATGGGTAGTGGCTAATTTCAAGGAAACGCAATTATCTAAAATGCGCCCTGGTCAAAAAGTAACAGTACACGTAGATGCTTTTCCTGGCCATGACTTTGAAGCCAAACTGACTTCATTTTCACCAGCTACCGGCGCCCGTTTTGCTTTGCTACCTCCGGATAATGCTTCCGGAAACTTTGTAAAAGTGGTTCAGCGGCTTCCGGTTAAAATTGAATTTATAGGCAATGAACCACAGATCAAAGACCTGCGCCCTGGTATGAATGTGGATGTGGATGTGCATATAGATTAACCCCAAACCCCTCCCGATGAAAAATCAGGACCTTGTTCCGGGGCTTCTCCTTCATTTCTGGATACATGAAGTGCAAGACAGTATTTATTGACAACCCTTTCTATTGCAATTACCAAAGAAACAAACTTTAGACTAACGACTTTAGACTTTAGACTAAAAAACCATGCAAGAATCATTAGTAGAATATGGGTCCCGGCGGGTGATAATAACGATCACAGCTATCTTCTGTGCATTGCTGGAGATTGTGGATTCCACCATTGTGAATGTAGCGCTCAATGATATGAAGGGAAACCTGGGCGCAACCCTGAATGAAATTGGCTGGGTGATTACTGCCTACGCCATAGGTAATGTTATTATAGTACCCATGACCAGCTGGCTGGCAGCTCAGTTTGGCCGCCGGAATTATTTTGCTGCATCTATAGTCATATTTACGGTATTCTCCTTCCTTTGCGGTAATGCTCATGGTATCTGGCAACTGGTATTCTTCAGATTTGTTCAGGGACTTGGCGGAGGTGCTTTGCTGGTAACTTCTCAAACAATCATCACAGAAAGCTACCCTCCCGAAAAGCGAGGTATGGCACAGGCTATTTATGGTTTGGGTGTAATTATTGGTCCTACCCTCGGCCCTCCATTGGGTGGTTACATTGTGGAGCACTTCTCCTGGCCCTACATCTTCTATATCAATATTCCTATTGGCACTATAGCCACTCTACTTACCCTGCAATTTGTGCGCAGCCCTAAATATGCCGAGAAAAAACTGGCCAGTGAAGTAGACTGGGCAGGCATTGCACTGCTTGCCATTGCTGTCGGCTCATTGCAATACGTATTGGAGCGCGGCCAGGAGGATGACTGGTTTGAAAGCAAAACAATCACTACACTGGCAATCACTGCAATATTAGGATTATTCTTTTTTATCTGGCGGGAAATGACTGCCAAAAACCCGATTGTTGAATTAAGAGTGTTATCAAACGGGAATCTGAGGGTTGGTACCATTCTCTCTTTTATCCTCGGTTTTGGCTTGTATGGTTCTACCTTTATCATCCCATTGTATACACAAAGTAGCCTGGGCTGGACGGCTGAACAGGCGGGAGCTTTAATGATACCCGCTGCATTGACTACAGCATTTATGATGCCATTAATAGGCAGGGCATTACAGAAAGGCGCAAAGCAACAGGTGCTGGTAGCAATAGGTATGTTTATATTCTTTATTTACAGCTTCTGGGGTTACAGAATATTGACACCCGATACCAGCAAAGATGCCTTCTTCTGGATGCTGATCTTCCGTGGGCTGGGTATGGGTCTGTTGTTTATACCCATCACTACCCTCTCTTTATCAACGCTTAAAGGCCAGCAGATAGGCCAGGGAGCATCTTTCACTGGCATGATGCGGCAATTGGGCGGATCATTTGGTATTGCCTTGATCACCACATTTATGGCACGCCAGAATATAGTTCACCGGAACGCATTAACAAGCCACGTTATGGTTGATGACCCTCTGGTGCAGCAAAGAATAAATGGCATTCAGCACAACTACATGGCTCATGGCATGGCACCCGATATAGCCCTGAAAAGCGCTTACCAGACCCTCGACTATATGATCACCAAGCAGGCAGCAGTACTGTCTTATATGGATGTATTCCTTTACCTGGGCCTTATGTTCCTTATTTGCATTCCATTTGTACTCATGGTAAAAGCAAAAAAACAGGAACAGAAAATCGACCTTTCAGAGGCAATGCATTAGTGTAGGGAATTGGGAATTGGGAGGATGGAATTTGTTATTACCGTAGGGGCAGACCCACATCTGCCTATTGAAATAAATTATTCTGTAGGGGAAGACCCTCGTCTGCCTTGCTGAAGTTTAGATTCAAAGCCGAGAACATATTCTCCAGTGAAGCCCCTTTAGGGGTTTGGGGTTTTCGGCTTCAACGTAGCCCCAACCCAAGCCGACAGTCCACCAACCAAACCACCAATAAACACAGTCACAATAATAAACATCCAGTAATTAGGCAGTTTAAACAATGCCGCCATCAAAGCAATGAATGATGGTTATACAAAATATACTCCTGTTGTGGGATACCCCGAATTGCTGGAGGCCAACTGCACCAAGCTGAAGCGCGACAATAACCTGGACTATGCCACCAACCAGATTATAGTTTCGACCGGAGCCAAGCAATCTTTATTCAATGCGATCATGACCTTAGTTGACCCCGGTGATGAGGTAATTATCCCTACCCCTTTCTGGGTAACTTATGCATCACAGGTGCAACTGGCTGGAGGAATAATCAATTACCTGGAATGCAAAATCGACAACGATTTTAAGCTGACACCTGCACAACTGGAAGAAGCAATTACGCCAAAAACCAAGTTGTTTATATATTCCTCTCCATGTAATCCCACCGGTAGTTTTTACAGCCGCGAGGAACTGGCAGGACTAGCCGAGATTTTCAAACGCCATCCGCAGGTATTTATCATCAGCGATGAAATTTATGAGTACAACAACTATACCGGACAACACGAAAACATAGCACAATTTGAAGAACTTAAAGACCGGGTAATGCTGATAAACGGTATGTCGAAAGGCTTTGCAATGACTGGCTGGCGGCTGGGCTATATGGCAGCCCCAAGAGAAATAGTGCAAGGCTGCGAGCGCCTGCAGGGGCAGGTTACATCGGCAACCAATTCAATTACACAACGCGCATCAATCACAGCATTACTGAGCGATCTGGCGCCTACCTACAAAATGGTGGAAGCCTTCAGGCAGCGCCGCGATTATGTGATTGCCGCCCTGAAGAAAATGCCGGGCATTAAAATCAATATGCCCGAAGGTGCATTCTATGCATTCCCGGATGTAAGTTCGTTTTATGGCAAGCAATATGGAGACACCGTAATTGCCAATGCAGATGACATGAGTATGTTTCTGCTCAATGAGGCCCATGTAGCTACAGTATGCGGCACGGCTTTAGGTGATAATCATTGCATCCGCATTTCATTCGCCACCTCTATGACCAACCTTATGGAGGCTATGGAAAGGATTGCTGCTTCATTAAAAACGCTGCATGGGAATGACGAATAAGTGTGGGTTAAGGAGACCTGCTGACATGTGTTTTAATTACTTATCAGCCATAGTGAGGATTCTCAATTGACCAAATAACCGACTTCCGTTTATGCTTATGTTTATCAAATTTTTTGCATAATTCTGACATCAACCGTAAGAATTCATATTGACTGGTAAGTAAGTTCTGTTTATTATTTGAATAGTCAGTATTATAATTATATTTTAAAACTTTTTTGCCAAAATCAATCTTAATCACTTCATCGAGGTGGTGATCAGTAATAGTGGTGGAAATATATTTTATACTCCCATCCACATTTAACGAAGTATCTCGTTTCGGGCCTAAATTTTCTTTCTCCATTTCATAAAAATGTGCCCTTATAAAATTTGGAATCTCTGCGCCCTTAACTCTTTGAGGTTTATAAGCACTAATATTGTCTATCTTTTTTATGAAAAATCGAACTCCTTTTTTATAAAGAATAAAAATTTCAAAATAGTTTCGATAAGAGTCTAAACGCTTTCTTGGTCTGGTATAACTACCGATAAACCAGGAAGTGTACGATACTATTATATTTGAACTATCATCAACGTAAGCAAGATTCAAAATATTACTGTCAACTAAACTATCTATCTGAGTAAAATCAAACTGCGGAACTATTCGTTTTTTAGGGCTTTGGGCAAATGAAATTATCGTAACCATCAAAAATGGTAAAACAATTAATTTGGAGATTGCCTTCATAAGCAAATTATTTTTAGAATTTAAATCGAAGCCATAAAAGCTGAGAACATATTCTCCACTGAAGCCCCGGCACAAGGTTCCAATTTTTCATCGGGAGGTGTTTGGGGTTTTCGGCCTCAACGTAGCCCCAACCCAAGCCGACAGTCCACCAACCAAACCACCAATAAACACAGTCACAATAATAAACATCCAGTAATTAGGCAGTTTAAACAATGCCGCCATCCTTGATGAAAGAATATGCTCATTGGGAATATCTCTCATCAATGCAGCCACCAGCCAGAAAATACCCACACTCAAAAACCCCATCAGGAAAGCCTTTCCACCACCCTGTTTGGCAAACAATGCCACCAAAAAACAAACCACAGCACAGCTCCACCACGGCAGTATAAACTCTGCGCCAGCAGATAATAAAGCAATCAGTATTATTGACAATAAAAATTTCATTCAAATAATATTTTAGTAAACAACTTATCACCTATCACTTATCACTTATCACTTATCACCTATCACCTATCACTTATCACTTATCACCTATCACCTATCACTTATCACCTATCACTTATCATCTGATCGTCCAGGTGTACTTGATCAATGAATCATTTTGACTTGCTGAATTGGGCATAAAATCCAAACGATAGTATTTACCCCCAGCCCAGTCATCCAGAAAGCTTGCATAATACTTGCTCCCCGGATTCCCGCTCTGCCCGCCCGGATAAACCCCATATGCCTCTATCTCCTTACCCATTTGCACCACCATTCGCCAAGATGGTCCATGATTTTCCTTGGCAGCATTTATGGTGTTGCCCCAGCCACCTATTTTTATATGATCATAGCTAAGTGCAGGGAGTTTTGTAAGATGAGAGATAGTTGTGTTTTTTACTTTGTACCATTCGGCTCCAATAATACTTTTCAACTTTGTCACACTATCTATGGCCTCTACAAGAGACCTTTTGGGCATTTTAAAAATCCATACCGGCGGATTTAAAATATCATTGAGTGTCACTTTCTCTGACCGTGGTGGGTCTATGAAACGAAGCAATTCATCTGATTGTAGCAACTGCATTGTTCTTTCCTGTAATGGCAAAAATTGACCAGGTACTTTATAAAATCTTAAAACATATGCATCTTTATTAAAAAAGTACCACCAGATTTGAAAAATTGATGCAGCTTCGCTTTCAGAAGATAACCTGTAATCCCAACCCTTTAAAATATCAGCGTATTTCCTCTCTTCAGGTGACAGCAAACTATCAACTTTTTTTAAGAAACAAGTTAAAGTCCCCGCAGCCAGCTCCGAATAAGTATCCTGCTGCATTTCCATCATATCCTTCACCGTTGCCTTCTGCCTGTCTTTTAAAAGGTTATTTATTCTCCATGACCTCAGGTTTACCCACCCTGCCCCATTGTAGTTGTATGGGTATGTGGTATCCGTATTTATCTGGTTAGCTCCGCACAGATAGCCTTGTGCCGGGTTCAGGGCATGTGGGTTCTCGCGCATGGGTATCAGTTCTTTCCATAGCGTTGCACTGTCGCTGCCATTCATCACATACTTGCCCTGGTCTTTCCATTTGTTTACAAACTGCCCCTGCCCCCAGATGGCAATATTTCCCTGCCTGTCTGCATAGCCCATATTTTGTGCAGGGCATTCAAAGTGCAAAATGGCATTCACAAACTCATTATAGCTTCCGGCTTTATTGAGCAGGTATATGGCCAGCATCTCATTGCTTGCCCGGTGGCCCATCCAGCACATGGCCAGAGGTTTTCTTAGCCCACCCGCTTTTGCATTTTGCTCGGCATAAGTTACCGGGCCATGCAGGGTGTAGTTGATGGTATCCACAATATCGGGCTTGCCCTTTACTTTTATCACCTCTACCCTTTTGGTATAATATACCTGCTTGCCGGCAAACCAGTATTTATTCTTATTCCCTTCTACTTCTTTTATCAGGTAAAAGTCTTTCACATCGCGGTAGTTATTGGTAAATCCCCAGGTAAGGCTGTCGTTGAAGCCTATCACCACACCAGGTGTTCCCGGTAGTGATGCCCCATACACATTTATCCCCGGAGCCTGCAACTGTGCCTCATACCACAGGCTTGGCAGGTTCAAAGCCAGGTGCGGGTCATTGCACAATATCGGCGCGCCGCTGGCTGTCCGCGATCCACTCAGTATCCAGTTATTACTCCCCTTTCCATCCACCTTAGGTTCACCAAAATCAGCTGGCGCAAAATGAGGGAAGGCAACACTATCCGCAGGCGCAGATGGTATGGTTAAAGACGGTTTATCAAAAACAGTACCTTCCGGTATCACCGGTTTGCTCCCTTGTATTCTGTCGGGGAACAATAATTCCAGTTCGTCCTTGGGCAATATATCCCTTAGGTAGGTCAGTGCAATATCATCCGTACTGCCCGTAAGGTCATCGGCCATATACTTCAGCAACAGCGATATTTTCAGGTTGGTATAAGGCTCGGGTGCAAAGCCCATCAATTTGTACTCAAATGGGTAGTTGCGGTAGTTGAGTGTGGCTATATAGGCATTGATCCCTTCGGTATAGGCATCCATTACCAGCTTCGTGCGCGGGTCGGCTTCCATAGCCCTGAGCGAATTTTCGGCAGCATAGCCCATTCCCTTATATCGTTGCTTCCTGTCGAATGCCAGCGCCTTATCCCCTACTACCTCACTAACCCTACCTGCCGCAGCCCGGGTTTCCATATCCATTTGCCACAACCGGAATGAGGCATGAATATACCCTTCCATAAAGTACAGATCATGATCGTTTGTTGCATGTATATGCGGCACCAGGCGGTTATCAAACCATACTGTAGCCCCACCCTTTACAGCTGGTAATTTAAGGTCAGCAGTGAAATCCTTATTCACCGGTTCGGCATTAGCCAGGCAGCCATTCACAGGATCCAGCAGCCTGCCTATAGCTGGCAATGCCCCCAATGGATGGTCCAGCAGATAAATAAGTATTGTGGTAATAACCAATAACACATAACCCTTGATTGGGATCTTCATCATATTATTTATCGTTGCGCTTACAAAGTACTAAAAAATATTCCTGCCTGGAATTTATCAACCATAAAGTTACCGGATATTAACTGGAGTTAACCTCCAAAATATAAATCATGCATATATCCTTTATACATAGCCCACGCTTTCAACCGTGGGATCCAATATACAGGAATTCAATAACGGTTTCAACCGTTTACCTACGAACGATAAGCCGTTGAAACGGCTGGAATCCTCCTATTTACCTATTTACCCAAAGTTGAAACTGTGGGCTATGTTTTATTATTTCATCAGATTAAGGACATTGACCACAGTTTCCCTAACCAGATTTTTTCATAACAATTAAGTAAAACAAGTTTATCTCATTAATACTCACTTACTACCTACCTTTATTAAAAATTAGAATTATGGCAAAGCAATTCAGTAAAGGAGATGTGGTAGTATTGAAATCCGGAGGCCCTGCAATGACCATTACCGGCGCAGGCAAAGACTGCGATCATGCAGTAACCTGGTTCGACGAAGAAGACAAACAACAACACAGCCAGTTCGATGACGAAGTCCTGGAATCAATTGATGATGAAGACGAAGACGACGAATAAATATTTAGCTCAAACAAAATTCTCAAAGCCCCTTCTATAGGGGCTTTTCTTTGAAAATCAATACCAGCAAAAACAATTCTGCTAAATCCCAAACCATATCCCAACGACTTAATAGCAGCTAAATTTATGGTTCCCCGGAACAAGGTCCCGATTTTTCATCGGGAGGGGTTCAGGGGTAGCTGTATCGTATACTTCTTCGCCCCTTTCACGGTCAGCTTATGCGCCCTCAGCCAAGGATTATAAATCTTCAGCATTTTGTAGGTAGTCCCGTTCTCCTTCGCAAAATCGTTGAGGTTATCTATTGTCTTCTCCACTTCTACCGTTTTCGATTTCAGCGGCTGATATTGGTCTGCCGGATCAATCATCATGCCAAAAACCTTAGGATGCGAAATGATGTATTTCAAAGCCAGTATCCTGAAGACATAGCGGTTGGTTTCATCAGGGAAAATCATATCGTAATAGTTCTTTGACTCCTGAAAGTCAACCTGGTTCTGAAAGCCCGCCTGACCACAGTTGTACGATGCAGCCGCAGCCGTCCAGTTACCGAATTTTGCATACGATGCTTTGAAGTATTTGCAGGCAGCATCAGTAGCCTTTATCACATTAAACCGCTCATCTACCTCATCACTTATTTCAAGCCCATAAGCCGGTCCTGTCTCCTTCATAAACTGCCAGAAACTTGCAGCCCCCACAGCCGAGAGTGCATTCTGCTGCAGTGAGCTTTCGGCTATACATACATACTTGAAATCTTCGGGCACATCGTTGGCCTTAAGCCGCTCTTCAATCACGGGGAAGTATCGGCCACTCTGCTTCAGTATCAGCAGATCGCTACCATGCAGATAGGCATTTACCAGCAATTCCCGATCCAGCTTTTCGTGTATATCCTGGCGCTCCAGCGGCACCTTCTCTCCGCAAAAATCCAGCGATGCAGGCACCTGGGGTGCATACCATTTATATTGCGGGTACCCCTCAGGGCTAACTTCTAATGCTGTTACGGTTGAGTCTACTTTCCTGGAGGCAATACCGGTTATCAATACGGCACCAAGAACAAAGCCTATCATCAGATAAACAACAGAACGGTATTTTGTGATCATTAAAAATCTTTACCCGATAAATTTAATGATTATTGCAAACTATTCAGCGGCGGTTCAAATAATTTCTATTTTTTCTTAGGCTGAGGTAAATACAAACTGAATACCAATCTCAATCCAAGAAAACAAACTTTAGACTAAAGACTTTAGACTAACTACTAAAGACTAAAGACTAAAAACTCTACTTCTTCCCTCCATTCAGCAGCGACATCAGTTCGTCCAGCTTCGGCTCCAGGATGATCTCTGTGCGGCGGTTCTTGCCCCTGCCTTCGGGTGTGCTGTTCGGTGCAACCGGATCAAACTGGCTGCGGCCACTGGCAATCAATTTTGTCGGATTTACATTGTAGTCATCTATCAGCACATGGGCTATCGATGTAGATCTGGCAGTGCTCAGCGCCCAGTTGTCGGCAAAGGTTTTATTGTGTATCGGCAAGCTGTCGGTATGCCCTTCAATATCTATGTTTATATCACTGTTGCCATTCAGCACTTCAGCCACTTTCGATAAAGCTTCCTTACCCTTTGGGTTCACTTCAGCGCTACCCGACGGAAACAGCAACCCCTCCTGCATACTGATGTATACTTTGCCGTTTTTCTGGGTCACGGTCAGTTCGTTGCTGTTGAAGCCGGTCAGGGCATCAGCAATTTTCTTCCTCAGTGCCTCAGTAGCTTTTTGCTGCTGATCTATCATCGACTGCAGTTGCTCCAGCCTTTTGCGCTGCTCTGCAATTTCCTTCTGCTTGCTGCTCAGTTCCTTGGCTGCGTTCTCTTTTTCATTACCTATAGTGCTCAGCTTGGTATTCAGTTCATTAATGTCATCTTCAAGGGTGCTTATACTATCCTGCAGGGCCTCCACCTTATGGTTCAGGTCTATGTTCCGGCCATTCAGGTCCTTGATGCTGGCAGTTTGTTCTTTTATGGTACCATTGAGTTTATTGTTCTGCTCAGTCAGCGTAGCCAGTTTATTGGCCAGAGCCACAGCATTATCATGTTCTCTGTTGGCCCTTGCAGTCTCCGCATCAAATTTCTTTTTAGAAACAATACACGACGAAAACAGGAAAGTAGAAACACAAAGGCAGGCAACTAATCTGATTATTCTTTTCATTTTGAATATTTAGAGATACTCTTTAAGAATTGCATCAAAAATACAAACAATTTAAGACAGCAATATCTGGATGGTAAATTCTTAAGAAAAGATTATCATGGGGTATGCCTGGCAAATTCATTTTGAAAGATTGTTGTCCGGGCTGATTGCATCCATTAAGCTTCAGTTGCGTTGGCACCATTTGAGATTTGGATTTCTATTGCACTTTTTATTGCAACTATACTCTAGGCAATAATAAAATCAATAAGTAATTTGCAAAAAGTATCTTGTGCAAAATACTGTTTACTTAAGAAATTGATGCCATTCAATGTTTTATTTTACTCCGTATCAACTAAATTACCTTCTTAAATTTTCATTCCCTAATTTAGCCTAAAATCTTAGTGTTCCAGATGACTATATTGCATAAACTTGAAGACTTTTTATTTGAATTATTTCCAAAAGCAAAAATGGGTGGCAATGATCAAAATATCCTTGTGCAAGAGTTACAATCATTTTACACTAATGTGGGGGGGGGTATTAACCCTAAGGTTACAATTGAAAATGG
This sequence comes from uncultured Bacteroidota bacterium, assembly GCA_903904855.1. Taxonomy (GTDB): domain Bacteria; phylum Bacteroidota; class Bacteroidia; order Chitinophagales; family Chitinophagaceae; genus Nemorincola. The sequence goes on from CAIVEH010000067.1 coordinate 31,383, forward strand.
TTGGATTAAAGTAGAGTTTGATACCCCAAATTTCGCTTCTCAGGAATCTGAGTAGAAAAAAGCTATCTCATTTTGTGAGAAAGGCCACCTTGAAGAAGCAAAAAAAATACTCACCTCTTTATTACTGGAAAACCCAACGAATTCCGAATATCATAGAATATTTGGTCAAATTCTTTCTGACCAGGGCAATCAGGAGGAAGCAATAAATAGTCTAATCGATGCATTGCGTTGGAATCCTAAAAATGCATGGGCACTGCTCATGATGGGTAATATTTTTGCCAGGCATAAGGATGATATAGATACTGCAATGAAATATTATGATCAGGCAGCCAAGATAAATCCTAATGACAATATAGCCTTGAATAATATTGGTGCCAGTTTGATGCAATTGGGCAAAATCGAAGAAGCAAAGAAATATTTTTGGGAAGCAATAAGGATAAATAACAAATACCCCAACACACATTATGCCTTAGCGATTATTGCAGAAACTGAAGGAGACCTTCAATCAAGTTTTTATAGTTCTATCCAAGCAATAAAAATGAACGATAAGAAGGATGGATTGTATCAAAACTCCCTAAAACACGCAGTAGATACCAGCTCGAAGATTATTAAGTCTGCTATCGGTCAAAAGATATTTAAGGATTATAAAAACAAATTAGAGTATGAGTGCGAAAAAATTATTGAAGTAATTTCTGATAATGATTTACCAACCGCTGCAAAAATGGAATTTGCAGAAGTCCATAAAAGAGATGTTCACCGGATAAAATATAAGCCAAGTTATCCTGCAGTAGAACATCTATTAATGCATGAATTAGTTCATTTGGAATTTGTCATTGAGGCAAGAAAAGAAGGGATTAATCAGTTGTTTGTTTCGACCCAGCAACAAAAGGCTATTTTTATTAAAAGTATTGACGCTGATATTAAGCGTTTCAATAAACTTGGTTTCTCAGATACTTCCATAGCTAAGCTATGTGGTGATTTATTCGATGGCATTAATAGGCAGATTTATAATACCCCTATAGATTTATTCATCGAAGATTATTTATACAATGAATTTCCTGATTTAAGGGCTTACCAGTTTTATTCATTATTTAATTTGGTTAAGGAAGGTATGAATGCGGTGACTCATAAAGAAATTGTTGAGTTAATGCCAAAGACAGTTTTATCTCAGAGTAAAATATTTAATCTGATTACTGCACTACAGTTTAGGGACCTTTATGGAATCAATCTCATAAATGATTTTAAAGCTACCGGCCTTGAATTAAATCAAGCCAATAAATTCTATAAAGAATATCTCGAGTACAAAGATGATAGACAACCAGCCGAAGAATATGAATTGGTTGTGCATTGGGCTGCTGATTTGAAGTTGGATAAATATTTCGAGTTGATTGATGAGGATGGGTATTTTAATAAGAGAACAAATCTGGAAGGGCTATTAGATTCAATTGAAAAAGACCCATACGATATTAATTCTAAGGATCCTGCCAAAGAGCGGGAAATGAAAACATTTCAGGAGAAACAAAAGGAGATTGGAACGAACATGGCAGTAGTCATGTTCATGGTAGATGCACTTCAATTTTTCAATAAGATTCCGGTCCAAAAAGTAAAAGAAATAGCATTCGAAATTGCAAGATTAGGAACTCAGGGAATCAGGCCAGATGAAAAGGATTATCAATTGCATCTGGTTCCGGGTAAGAAGTTTTCAGGCTACCATTTGCTGGCTTATTACTATATCAGTTGGAAAATTGCTGTGCCAGAGATGCTTTCAAAATTGCAATTACCATATGACAATGAATATGAAATGGCTTATAGCATGTACAAATTGAATAAGAATGGGTGACATTGATGTAATCATAGATGCTTTAAAGAAATTTAGAAATGATAGGGATTGGGAACAGTTTCACAATCCAAAAGATTTAGCTATTGCTTTAAGTATTGAAGCAAACGAGTTATTAGAGTTATTTCTGTGGAAGAAAGCCGAAGATGCGAAAAAGGAAAAAGTGAAAGAAGAGTTAGCTGATATTTTTTCATTTGCATTTCTTTTGGCTGAAAAATATCAATTCGATATTAAAGAAATAGTTCTTGATAAAATTGAGAAGAATGCACAAAAATATCCTATTGATAAGTCAAAAGGTACAGCCAAGAAATACAATGAGTTATGAATGCTAGTAATGATTTTGAGATTAGGCGGTATGATTTTAATAAGAATCTATTCAATGAGTTTCAGAATTTGCATTATGCAAAGGACTTGTGGCCAATTGTATATGTACTGAGTGATGGTAAAGTAAAAGAAGCATATGTCGGAGAAACAACAGATGTGTTTGCAAGGATGAATAGTCATTTGAGCAGTGATGCAAAAAACAAATTAACTTGTGTTCATTTAATTAACAGTGAAAAATTTAATAAGTCAGCAACTCTTGATATTGAATCAAATCTGATCAAGTATATTTCCGGAGATGGACAATACAAATTAATAAATGGAAATATTGGGTTAGCTAATCATAATTATTACCAGAAAAAGACAGTTTATTGGGATATATTTATTTCGATTTGGAATAAGTTAAGAGCTGAAGGGGTTACTAAACACTCTATTGAATACATCGATAATTCCGATTTGTTTAAATATTCTCCATTTAAGAGTCTGTCCAATGAACAAAGGTGGGGTTTATTAGTGATCATCAAGAATCTTTTGGCTAATGTATTCAAAACTGTTATTGTAAAGGGTGGTGCAGGAACTGGTAAAACAATTTTGGCTATATTTTTATTCAAATTAATGAATTCAGATCTTGAGGATTTTAATTTTAAAGAATTTGGTGATGATGAAACAGAATTCATCCAGCTAATTAAAGATTTAAAGGCTAGGTATCCAAATCCCAAGATGGCTTTAGTAATTCCTATGTCATCCTTTAGAAATACCCTTAAAAAAGTCTTTAAAAATATAAAGGGCTTAAGTCCAAATATGGTTATAGGCCCAGCAGAAATAGCCAATAATATTTATGATATTGTGGTTGTCGATGAATCACATCGGTTGAGACGGAGAGTTAATTTAGGTGCGTACTTTGGTTCATTTGATAAAGCATGTGAAAAATTATATATAGATAAATATACCTGTAGTGAACTAGATTGGGTAAGCATGCAATCTAAAAATGCGATTTTGTTTTACGATGAAAATCAGTCAATCAAACCGTCTGATGCAAAGAAAGAGGATTTCGATAAATTAATATCTAAAGGGACAACCAAAATAGAATATTTAAAATCTCAGCTGAGAGTTAAGGGTGGTAATGATTATGTCGAGTACATTAATAAGTTATTGGATTGTAAGCTAGTCTCTATAGGTAAGGCTTTTAATACAAAAGATTATGAATTTGTACTTTTTGATTCATGTGAGGAGATGGTGAGAGAGATTAAAATAAGAAATGAAGAAAGCGGATTATCAAGGTTAATTGCAGGTTATTCTTGGGAATGGGTATCTAAACATGACAAGAATAAGTTTGATATAAGAATTGATAATATCGAATTAATGTGGAATAGTGACAATGATGATTGGATAAATTCTGCTAATTCTATAAATGAGGTAGGTTGCATACATACAACTCAAGGTTATGATTTAAACTATGCTGGAATAATTTTTGGAAATGAAATAACCTATGACAAAATAAAGGATGAAATTGTTATTTTAAAAGAGAACTATTTTGATATAAATGGAAAGAATTCGTTACTATTCAGCCCCTCTGGTTTTTGAGCGTTTTTTAGCAAAATCGAGAAAAAATGGTTGAGTTTTTCCGGCATTATTTTATTCTGTGCGACTC
>CAIVEH010000068.1 GCA_903904855.1 uncultured Bacteroidota bacterium
ATCGGATCATGGCGCAGATTGTTTTGTCGTCCTAAGGTCTGTTATTGATACAACCATAAAGGCTGGACAAAATGTTTTGAATGCACTCAGGCTTGTAGCTCTGTATGGGGCTGAATAGTTACGAATTTTCTAATAATACAGATGAAGGTTACCTGGTTAAATGTTGCAAAAACAATAACCCTGCGGCCCAGAAGTTGCTCTACAAAAAATATGAGGGGGCAATGATGATTTTGTGCCTGAGGTATGTGGTAGATTATGAAGATGCAAAAGAAGTACTGATGGATGGCTTTTACAGTTTCTTCAAAAATATTGGCAGATTTAGCTATTTAGGTGAAGGAAGTGTAAAAGCATGGCTTACAAAAATCCTGGTCAACCAATGCCTCTCATTCCTGAGAAAACGCAAGCCGATATTTAGTACAGGCAAGGATTTAGATAGTTATGAAAATAAATGGGCTGAGGAAAATGTGCTTGATAATATGAATATTAAGGAGATTATGAAATTGGTGCAATCCTTGCCCGATGGCTACAGGACCGTTTTTAATCTCTATGTTTTTGAGGGAATGAATCATCGGGAAATAGGTGAAATGTTGGAAATTTCAGAAAACACTTCTAAATCTCAATTGCACAAGGCACGGGAAATACTAAAGAAAAAAATATTGCAAACTATTTGAAACAGAATTATGGCGCTTGATTTTGAAAAATTACTTAAAGAGAAAATGGATGAGGCTTCCCTTAATGAATTAATACCAGGTTGGGATACGGAAATTCATTGGCATGGGCTGGCTCAAAAATTACAAACTAAAAAGAAACCCATTTTTCTTCCGGCATGGTCTTATGCCGCTGCATTGTTGGTGGCTGTATTGTGTTGCTGGTTTTATTTAACGCAAAGTACCAATGAGCAAACAAAAATTAAAAAAGTGACAGTAATAGCGCCACAAACACCAAACAAAATCATAGTTGAGACAGGTAAACCAACAATGGTTACAGTTAAAAAAGAGACTTTGATTGTAAAAGAAATTCAACGAAAACAATCTGTTCTGGTTAAAATTAATAAAGATTATGACGTAGTAAAAGATACAGGTATGGTACTGTCGCTAGACAATATAACTGAAAATAAACAGGAACCATCAGTTGATAAAAGCAATATGCACAGTCTTTCGACCGAACAGAAGATACCGGTAATTGCAATAAATAAATCAAGGCAACATGCGGTGAATATATTGGATATCGAAAATGAAGACAGGCAATTTATGATCAGTAAGGGACCGGCCGCGGGATCATCAAGCCAGATTCTTGAGCGGATGCAATTTTTAATAACACCGCAAAAGGTCATTGTCGCTAATGCTGGGCCATACCCACTGGAGGTACTTTTCGGAAAATAATTAGTTAAAATTAAATTACACATATGACAAACAAAATAGTTCATTCGTTATCGGCAATTTTTCTGATTGCATTATGCATAATACCTGATTTATTATTCGCTCAAACTGATGGTTCAGGCAAGCCATATGCAGGAGAACAGGCTGTAATTGCAAAGCTCTTTAACCTGAATGAGCAGGATATAAATTATCATTTTACGGCTGAATTGCCGGGTGGGAATTTCCTGATTATAGAGTGGAATCATCTGAGTGACTGGAATAACAAAGCTGATCTGCAACATATAATAAATCTGGCCAGAACTTATGAGGGCCAGGTCCAGGATTCATTTAAATCAGGTACAACCGCAAAACGTTTGGATATTCATATTCCAATAAAGAATGAACCAATAACTATGAAGGTAACTGAGCACAATATTGCAAACAATGTACTCTTATTGAAAGATAACATGCAAACATCTGTAAAGGTAAACATGGATACAATAAGAGTAATAAAAACAATCGGAGAAAAAAAGGTTCATAAGGATCAAAAATTAGTACAGATGCAATATACTTTTCTCTTAAAAGATATTGATGGAATAAAGGGCTTGGATAATGATAAAGAAGTTATAGCTGATATAAGCGATAAATTCGATTCTGTTGTCAATAAGTATAAAAACAAGTGGCACAATGAAGATAATTGGACACGTAATCTTTCGGTTGACTATTTTCCGGTAAATGATTATACAGAAAAGAGGTTGGTAATAAAAATGTTAAATTACGATTATGAAAAAGGGAGGTATTACAGTCATTTGGGATTTGATTTTGGATTGGGAGTTTTATCCTTTCGGAATAATCTTTGCCCTATGCTTGAGGATGGCGCATCTTATATATGGCCCTCTCACAATTCGCGATATTCATTTTTAAGATTATCCAATACCTTTTTTATTGATTATTTATGGCCATCTTCAACTGATTTTAAAGCATACCACTTGTTTTTTAGCAATTTGGAATATGGCTGGACAAAACGGGTTCAAACTACCCATATTCCTGTTTATGGGGCTTCCTTAGGTTTGGGGTATGCACGTAATGGTACTTCTGACACAACCCTTTTGGATCCATCACTTCCAATGTATGTATACAGATTATTTTGTCGTTTCAGGCCTGGCAAAAACTTTACAATTACTTTAGATCAATACTTTCTTGGACAAAAAGGAAGCTTCTATAGTATAAGTGGAGTAATTAGACTCTTATAATATGATACAGTAGTCTGGCGGTCTGTAGCAAATCCAGGTGCCTGACCGATATTTATTTGGCAATTACCCCAGTTTGAAACATGACGTTAAAGTTACAGACGACTATTCCACCGTTCCAAGGCTATGTCTCCCGCTTGCAAAGCCATCTTGTACGCTAGCCGGCACTCGCCAATCTCAGGATTCCATAGCTGCATTTCCCATCATTTGCTCATAGTTGCCGGATTTACAAAATGCAGCCCGTGTACTTTACCAAAATCTTTTTCATTATCTGAAATTAATGTGAAGTCATTCACCATTGCAGTTGCGGCAATTATAGCATCAGGTATTTTGAGTTTGTATTTTTTACGGACTTTTATGGTTTGCCCGATAATGTTCTCATCAATTCCCAGAATGGTTGAGGCGGAAACAAAATCCCGGTATACTGCCTTATCCCTGTTTTCAACAGGTTCCCATACCTGCATTTCAATCTCTGTAATATTGGAGATAATAGCTTTCACTTGCATGGCCTCATCAATAAATGATATACCATCAATAGGAAAGGTCTCATTCAAGTATTTTGTTACCGCGCAGGTATCCATTGAATATCCCTTTGCCATTCCTCCCTCATTGCTTTAATCTGGTTATCAATCTGCTCCGCTGTCATTTTATGCTTTATTCGCTTCCGCATACTTATAAAAGTGTTTTTAGCATTGCTTTTCAATGCATTATTATTGTCCTTTTCCTTTATAATATAAGTAGCTTTTTCGGCATGTAGTTTAGCTGAAATCGCCAGATGCAGATGTTCACTTTGTGGCTTGGTTAATTTATTCACACTGGCGCCAAGTTGTTCAGCGAGTTCAGTTAATAACCGGATACTTTTATTGTTATCGCTTTCTGTAAAAAGTGCAGCCATACTTTTCCTTTGAAACAAAAATACAGATTTTTTGCATCAGATGAATAAATTGGGTGCTTTTCACTCTGGCGAGAGTTTGGCGCATAGGCGCGTTTATAGCAAACTTGTATCTAAGCAATTATCTGTCTATAGCGGGCTGTTAGTTAGCTAAAACTCATTAAACAATAAAAACATAGCCCTTCATTCCAATACCATAGCTCAAACAATTGAAGTATTTGCAAAACAAATCAGCAGTCCATATATTTTGGATAAAAAATAAATATGCTAAGATATTTGGAAAAATGGAAAGATGATTTTATCTTTGGTGCTAAATTAATCATCGAATATTAAATTGTCAAACTATGAAACACTCAAAATTCCAAAGAATCTGTTGTGCATTAAGCACAGAATTTGCATCAAATTATCATCCTGAAAATCCACTAATCCTGAAAATCCTGATCAAAAATATATAAACAACTGAAAAACAATCAATTGAAACTTTGCAAACTTCCGGTTTTCCGGAAGTAACCGGAAGCAAAACCGCAACTTTTGCCCCAAAACCAGAAGCAAAACCAGAAGCAACCGGAAGTAAAACCAGAAGCGAACCAGAAGCAAAACCGGAAGTTTCTGACCAATCTAGCCAGTCTATGACTCGTTTATCAAATAGAGAACAAAGAGATTTTGCGGGATATAATGGGATAACATGAGATAATCGGAAATTAATTTATATTAGCCACCAGAAAGGGTTTCAGCGCATACCAATATCCCATTGCTTTTTTTGAGACAATGGGATAACCAAACAAAAAGCCTTTTTCCTGTCTGGCGCGTGTCTGTAGCGAGGCCATGTGAGTTGCGGACACG